>WGAD01000236.1 GCA_015489255.1 Anaerolineales bacterium
CCTGTGGCTGGTGTTGTCTCTCCTGGGGGTGGCCGGCTTGTATATGATGCTCAACGCCGATTTCCTGGCGATGGTGCAGGTGGTGGTGTACGTCGGGGCCATTGCCGTGCTCTTCATCTTCGTGGTGATGCTCGTGCGGCGCGACAAAGACACCGGTTCGCAGCTCAACGCCAATTGGGGCGCCGGCGCCCTGATTGCAACGGCTGTGTTTGGCATGTTGGCGCTGATCCTGCGCGGTTTTGGCGGCTACGGCGCCACTGCGGCGGAACTCCCCGCCGATTTCGATGCCCTGACTGCGCTGGGGCAGGCGCTGGTACTGCCTTCGGCCTATTTGTTGCCCTTTGAAGTGGCCTCGGTGCTGCTGCTGGCCGCTTTGGTCGGCGCTGTGTATCTGGCTGCCAAGAAATAGGAGGACGGGGTCATGATTCCACTTTCCTGGTTTTTACTGCTGGCCGCCGCTTTGTTCAGCATTGGCCTTTTCGGTGTGCTGGCGCGTAAAAACGTGATCGCCATCTTGATGGGCGTTGAATTGATGCTGAACGCGGTCAACATCAACCTGGTGGCTTTCTGGCGCTACCTGGATCCGACCGTGCTCGCGGGGCAGGCGTTTGCCATCATCGTGTTTGCTGTGGCTGCCGCCGAGGTTGCGGTTGGGTTGGCGCTGATTATTTCCGTCTATCGCCGCCGCAAGACCACCGTGGCGGACGCTCTCGATATGTTGAAGTGGTAGGAGAACGTTATGGCAACTGAAACTTTGATTTGGCTTCTTCCCCTCCCGCCGCTCCTGGCCTTCTTCCTGATTGTGTTGTTTACCAGGAAGAACAAGGCGCTCAGCCACACGGTGGCCGTTTCGGCGGCTTTCCTCTCCTGGCTGGGCGGCATGATCGTCTTCATTCGTGCGCTGGGTGTGGAACACCTGGGTCAAGAACCCTTTCATTCGACGATCAACTGGCTGCCAACCGGCGATACCTGGTTCAAATTGGGTGTGATGATCGACCCGCTTTCGGCCATCGTGCTGTTCTTCGTGGCCTGGACGGTGTTGATGATCTTCCTTTACAGCGTGGGGTATCACAACTTTGGGCAGCCGAAAGGCGATCACGATCGCCCAGGCCTGCCGCCGCACGGCGCAACGGTGACGGATGAACACGGGCACAGCCACACCGTACCCTCCGTCGAGCCGATGTACTCCCGCTTCTTTGCCTTCATCGGCCTGTTCGCCTTTGGCATGTATTTGCTGGTGGTTTCGGACAACTTGTTCACGCTCTTCGCCGGCTGGGAGATCATGGGGTTGTGCTCCTACCTGCTGATTGGCTTCTGGTATGCCAAGCCCTCCGCCCGCGATGCGGCCATCAAGGCCTTTATGACTACCCGCGTGGGCGATGTCTTCATGCTGCTGGGGATCGCCTTCCTCTACTCTGCCACCGGCACCCTGACCTTCACCGAAATTTTCCAGCCGGAAGTCTTGCACGCCCTGGCGACCACCCAAACGCCTGTGCTCGGCCTTTCCGCTGCCGGACTTATCGGTTTGCTGCTTTTCATCGGTACGGTAGGGAAATCGGCACAATGGCCGCTGCACGTCTGGCTGCCAGACGCCATGGAAGGCCCGACGCCGGTATCGGCGATGATTCATGCGGCCACCATGGTGTCGGCGGGCGTGTATGCGGTGATTCGCATGTTCCCCCTGACCAGTCAAGACCCGAACACGATGGCGATCATCGCCTTCATCGGGGCCTTTACGGCGCTCTTTGCCGCCAGCATTGCCGTTGCCCAGAACGACATCAAACGCGTGCTGGCTTATTCCACCATTTCCCAGCTGGGGTACATGATCGCCGCCATCGGCATCGGCGCTTACGTGGCTGCCGCCTTCCACCTGGTGACGCACGCCTTTTTCAAGGCGTTGCTCTTCCTGGGTTCCGGTTCGGTGATTCATGGCATGGAACACGGCGTGCTGCACACGGGTGAGCATGTAGACCCGCAAGATATGTTCAACATGGGCGGGCTGAAAGACAAGATGCCGATCACCTTCTGGACCTTCCTGATCGGCGGGTTTGCTCTCTCCGGTTTCCCGATCGTCACCGCTGGCTTTTGGTCCAAGGATGAGATCTTTGCGGATGCCTTTGCCCACGGTTACACGGGCGTGTTCATCACTTTGGCGTTGGCGGCCTTTATGACCGCCTTCTACACCATGCGCCAGATCACCTTGACCTTCTTCGGTGAGCCGCGCACCGCTGCGGCGGAACACGCTAGCGAAACCCCCTGGACGATGACCGTCCCGCTGATGGTGCTTTCTGTCTTTGCCATCGGCTTCGGTTGGGTTGGCATCCCCGAGCATTTCCCCGGGCTGGGCGGCATTCTGCCTAACTGGTTCCATGAATTTGTGGGCAGCACCCTGGCTGAACCGCCGGCGGCGGTGGAGTTTTCCTGGATTCCCCTGATGACTTCATTAACCGTGGCCCTGGGCGGGTTATATGCTGGCTGGGCTGTTTACCGTAATGTGAAATCGCCGCAAGAAGATTGGCTGCAAATTCACTGGCTGCAAAACAAGTGGTATTTCGACGAAGCCTACAACTTCTTATTCGTCAAACCGGCGTACTGGATCGCCGATACCTTCACCTACAAGTGGATGGATCGCGGCCTGATTGACGGCATCTTGCATGCAGTGGGTAATATCGCAGGCAAGATCGGCCATGCTTTGCGCACTTACTTCGATGTTCCTGTCATCAATGGCGCCGGCGACGCCCTGGCAGACGGCACGCGCAAACTGGGTATTTCCATGCGCGTCATTCAGACGGGCCGCATCCAGCAGTACATGGTCTCGTCTCTGGCGGTGATTATCATCGTCGGTGCGGTGCTGTATTACTTCTTCATCGCCTAACCGGCAGACGGGAGAAAGCAATGGAATTCATCAATACGCATTTGCTAAGCACAATCCTGTTCTTCCCGGTCCTGGCGGCGTTGGTCATGGCCTTCCTGCCGAAGGATGAACACAAATTGCTGCGCTGGACGGCCTTCCTGGCCAGCCTGGTGCCTTTCATCCTGACGCTGGTTTTGTGGTCGCGCTTTGACCCCAACGTTGCCGGGTTCCAGTTCGAGGAACAGTATGTCTGGTACGAGGCTATCCATTCCACTTTCCATATCGGGGTAGATGGATTGTCTCTGACCATGGTTTTGCTGACGACCCTGCTGACGCCGCTGGCCATTCTGGCTTCCTTCACGGTGGTGGATCGCGTCCGGTTGTACATGATCCTCTTCCTGTTGTTGGAAACCGGCATGTTGGGCGTGTTCATGGCGCTTGACCTGTTGATCTTCTTCGTCTTCTGGGAGATCGGTCTGGTGCCGATGTACTTCTTGATCAACCAGTGGGGCAGCAAGAACCGCAATTATGCATCGCTGAAGTTCATGATCTACACCATGGCCGGTTCGTTGGGGCTGTTGCTGGCTATTCAGATGCTGGGCGTTCTCTTCCAGACGTATGACTTGCCGGCCTTGTATCAGCTCTGGCCGAATTTTGAAGGGACGCTGATGGGGCTGCCCGCGGCCACGGTCAAGACGGTTGCCTTCTGGGCTTTTGTCATTGCCTTCGCCATCAAGGTGCCGGTATGGCCCTTCCACACCTGGCTGCCTGATGCACACACCGAAGCGCCGACGGCAGGCTCGATGTTGCTGGCCGGGGTTCTGTTGAAACTGGGCGCTTACGGTTTCTTACGCCTGGTGCTGCCGCTTTATCCGGCGGAATCGGAACGGTTTGCCGGCGCGCTGGCCTTCCTGGCAGTGATGGCGATCATCTTTGGCGCCTTTGGCTCCTACGGGCAGGATGACTTCAAGCGGCTGGTGGCTTATTCGTCTATCAACCATATGGGGTTCGTCTTGCTGGGCATCGCCGCCGCGGCCAAGGCCATTGGCACGGTGGACGCAACCATTGCCTTGAACGGTGCGGTTTTGCAGATGTTCAACCACGGGCTGTCGGCAGCGGGGATGTTCTTCCTGGTCGGTGTGATTTATGAACGTGCTCACACCCGCGACTTGAACGCCTTTGGCGGCCTCTTCCCGTTGATGCCGGTGTATGGCGGCATCCTGATCTTTACCAGCATGGCTTCCCTGGGCCTGCCCGGCCTGAATGGGTTCGTTTCCGAATTCCTGGTGGTGCGGGGTTCGTGGCCGATCTTCACCGGCTACACGGCGGCTGCCATGCTGGGCTTGCTGTTTACCGGCGCGTACATCCTGAAGGGGATCAAGAAGGTGCTGCACGGCCCCCTCAACGAGCGTTGGGTTGGTCATCTGACCGATATCAACGTGCGTGAGCTGTTGGTGATTGCGCCGTTGATGGTCTTGATCCTGTCCATTGGCGTCTGGCCTGCCTGGATCATGGATGTGATCAACAAGGCCATGACGATGTTGTACTAACGAGGTGCGCAAATGGCATTTCCCGTTCTGAGTGCGATCGTATTCCTTCCGGCCATTGCCGGTATCATCATCCTGATGATACCGGAAGAGCGCAAGACTGAGGTGCGCGTCACCGCGTTGGCAGCGGCCACCTTTGCCCTCTTGCTGTCCATTTTCGTCTATGTCAGTTACGATGTCGCGGCTGGCGGTTACCAGTTCATCGAGGAATATTCCTGGTTGCCGTCGCTGGGCATCAGCCTGAAACTGGGCGTGGATGGCATCAGCACGCCGCTCATCTTGCTGACCGGCGTGGTGATGTTCACCGGTGTGCTGATTTCCTGGGGCATCGACGACCGCCCGCGCGAGTTTTTCGCCTTTCTGTTCATTTTGGCGAGCGGCGTGTTCGGCGTGTTCGCTTCGCTAGACCTGTTCATGCTCTTCTTCTTCTATGAAATCGCCGTCTTCCCCATGTACCTCTTGATTGCCATTTGGGGGTGGGTGAAGACACGCGAATACGCGGCCATGAAACTGACCCTGTACCTCTTCGTGGGATCGGTGGTGGCCCTGGTGGGCGCGCTGGCGATGTATTGGGAGAGCGGCCTGGGCACGTTCGATATGCTGGCCTTGCAGCACGCCAACTTCTCGCCCGAATTCCAGCGCTTGTGGTTCCCCTTCGTCTTCATGGGCTTTGCGGTGCTGGGGGGTATCTTCCCGGTGCACAACTGGTCCCCCGATGGTCACGTGGCCGCGCCGACGGCGGTCTCCATGTTCCACGCCGGCGTTTTGATGAAACTGGGCGCTTTTGCCGCCCTGCGCGTGGGCATTATGCTGCTGCCTGAGGGCGCCAAATATCACATGAAGTGGGTCATCCTGCTGGCTCTGGTCAACGTGGTATATGGGGCCTTCATCGCCATGGTGCAAACCGATTTCAAGTACGTGATCGGGTTCTCTTCAGTTTCGCACATGGGCCTGGTGATGATGGGCTTTGCAACCCTGACGGAAAAAGGGCTGATCGGCGCCAGCGTGCAGATGTTCTCACACGGTGTGATGACAGCCCTCTTCTTTGCCGCGGTCGGTATGGTGTACGACCGTGCGCACACGCGCGAGATCCCCAAACTCGGCGGGATGGCGAAACCCCTGCCCTTGGTGGCCTTCGGCTTCATCGTGGGCGGCCTGGTGTCCATGGGTATGCCCGGTTTTTCGGGGTTCGTGGCTGAGTTCCCGATCTTCATGGGCGTGTGGGAGGTCAAGCCCTGGATCGCCATCGTGGCTTCCATTTCCATCGTGATCACGGCTTCATACATTATGCTGGTGATTCGCCGGGTCTTCTTCGGCGAAATGCCGGCGGAATTCGAAGGACACATTGGGCCGATTCGCGTCCTGGATAAAATTGCGATCCTCTTCTTGGTGTCGCTGATGATGTTGCTCGGTCTCTTCCCCTCGGTGATGCTGCCGATGGTGCAGTCCGGCGTCCAGGGCGTGCTGAGCCTCCTGGGAGGTGCATAAGTGTTGGGCTACGACGCTACTTCCATCATGGCAATTTTGCCAGAGATTTTGCTGCTGCTGACGGGCGTGCTTGTCCTGGTTTATGAGCCGCTCTGGAATAAAGAAACGCAGCGCCGCAACGCTGGCTGGCTGACTTTTGGCGGTCTGCTGGCAACGATAGTCATCAGCTTGCTCTTTGCCCGCCCGGGTGCGCCCCAGGAAGTTTTTGGCGGCATGGTGCGCTTCGACTGGCTGGGCTTCGCCTTCAAGATGTTCTTCATCTTTGCCGCAGCCATGACGACCCTGTTCTTCATGGACCATGAAAAACTCGGCAGCCGCGGACAGGCGTACCTGTTGCTGCTGGCGGCCACCATTGGGATGAACCTGATGGCTTCGGCGGCAGACCTGGTGATGCTCTACTTGGCGATTGAAACCACCTCCATTCCGCTGTATGTGCTGGCTGGTTTCATGAAAGACAGCGACGAATCGACCGAAGCCGGGTTCAAATACCTGCTCTTCGGCGCGATGACCTCGGCGGTAATGCTGTACGGTTTCAGCCTTCTCTTCGGCTTCACCGGTACGACGGATCTGTACGCCCTGATGGGCGCGTTGACCGCCGGGCAGCTGCCAGCGGGCACGGCCTTCGGCCTTATCTTCCTGGTGACGGTAGGGCTGGGCTTCAAAGTGGCCCTCTTCCCCTTCCACTTTTGGGCGCCGGATGTCTACCAGGGCGCTCCGACGCCGGTGGCGGCTTTCCTGTCCACGGCCAGCAAGGCGGCTGGTTTTGCCGTCTTTGCCCGCCTGTTCATGGTGGCCTTCTCGAGCATGGAATTTTCCGCCATCTGGGTGAACTTCCTGGCCATCCTGGCCGCGGTAACGATGACGGTCGGCAACCTGATCGCATTGGGACAGAAAGACGTCAAACGCCTGCTGGCTTATTCTTCTGTTGCCCACGCTGGGTACGCGATGATCGGCCTGGTGGCCTTTTCGGAGCTGGGCATCCAGAGCGTGGTCTTCTACCTGATCGCTTACATCTTTACCAACCTGGCCGCCTTTGGCGCTGTCGCCGCCTTTGAACGCGTGACAGGCACGACGGAGATCGCGGCCTTTGCCGGTTTGAGCCGCCGGGCGTCCTCCCTGGCGTTGGTTCTCCTGGCGGCCTTTCTCTCGCTGGCGGGCATGCCGCCCTTCGGTGGCTTTGTGGCCAAAGTCTTCGTTTTTGCAGCAGCGGTCAAGAGCGGCCTGATCTGGCTGGCGATTGTGGGTGTGTTGAACTCCATCATCGGCGTGTACTACTACCTGACTTTCCTCAAGGTGGTGTACCTGTACCGCTCAGAAGATGAGGACAAACCCCTGCCCGTGCCTTCTCCCTACCTGATGGCGCTGGTTGTGCTTTCCATCGGCGTCATCCTGCTTGGTACGGTCTTCGCACCCTGGTTCGGCCTGTCGGGCAATGCGGCAATTGCCCTCTTCTGAGGCGTTGCCGCATCTTCCGGCCTGTGATATAATGCCCGCCTATGAGCCAAAGCAAAAAGAACAACGCCCAATATGCCCAAAACCTGGCATTGGCTGGTGTCGCCGGCCAGGTTGGCTGCTTTACTTTGGTGATCATCTTCGTCGCGCTGATAGGCGGGCTCTGGTTGGACAAAATTTTTGATGTTCGTCCGCTGTTTACCATCGCTTTGTTGGTGTTCAGCGTTCCTATAACCGTGGTGATGATGTTGTGGGTGGTGCGCAAAGCCACCTCCAAGATTCAGCCGGTGACGAAAGACCAATCTCAAATTCAGGAGGAAGCGTAACGTGAATGAACGCAAATGGCGCTGGGGCTTCAACCGGTGGCTTGTCCTGCTCTTCATCGTGCTGGGCTTTTTTGCCGCTAAGAAGTACCCGCCAATCAGCCCCCACGTACAGTTGCCTGCTGAGCGACTCTCCCATGACCCGTTGTTCACCCTCCCAGGCATTGGTGAGTTTTACCTGACCAATACCCTGGTTGCCCTTTTCTTGGTGGACCTCATCTTGCTGGCGATGGCCTTTGCCATTCGGCGGCAGACGAGCAAGGGCGGCCTGGGAATGCTCAAGGGTGTTTCGGGCGCGTTGGAAGCGCTCTTTGAAGGCCTGTACAACATGACCGAATCAACGGCCGGAAAGTGGGCCAAGGAGATCTTCCCCTATTTCGCCACCATCATGCTGATCGTGCTGATCTCGAACTGGATGGAACTCATCCCGGGCGTGGACAGCATCGGCTTTTTGGAAAAAGTGGCCGAACATGGCTACGCTGCCCAAGGGCCGTTCCTGATCAAGGAAGAAGTGGCGCATGGCGCTGAAGGCTTTGTGGTGATCCCGTGGGTGCGCGTGGTTTCCACCGACCTGAACTTCACCTTCGCTCTGGCGTTGATCTCCGTTGTGATGACCCAGGTGATCGGCATCCGTGCGCAGGGCATGGCTTACTTCACGAAGTTCTGGAACACCAGCACCCTGTTCTCCAAGCCCATCTTCGGCGCGATCGACTTCGGCGTCGGGCTGCTGGAACTGATTTCCGAATTTTCCAAAATCTTGTCGTTTGCCTTCCGTCTCTTCGGGAACATTTTCGCCGGTTCGGTGATGCTCTTCGTGCTGGGCGCGCTGGTGCCGGTGTTTGTGCAATCCATGGTGCTCTTGCTGGAAGCCTTCGTGGGCATTATCCAGGCGCTGGTCTTCGGTATGCTCACGATGACCTTCATGGCCCAGGCCACTCAAGGGCACGGCGGGCACGACGAAGCACATGCTTAATTCGTTTGCTATCATAAACTAAAATTTCAGGAGGCTGTAAAATGCAAGGAGATATTGTTGCTGCTGCGAAGTTGATCGGCGCGGGGCTGGCTATGATTGGCGCCCTCGGCGGTGGGATTGGCATCGGCCTTTCGGCTCATGGCGCTGTGCAGGGCATTGCCCGCAACCCGGATGCCGCCGGTACCGTTCAGACCAACATGATTCTGGGTATTGCCTTCGCCGAAGCCGTGGCAATTTACTGCCTGGTGGTGGCGCTGCTGATCCTGTTCGTTTTCTAAAATCGGCCTGGGTGTAGCAAGCTCCCCGCTCACCGAAAGGAGTAACCGTGGAAGGTTTGGGAATTAATCTTGGGTATTTGCTGGTCCAGATTTTCAACTTCGGCATTATGTTCGTGGTGCTGAAGGAATGGGCCTACAAACCCATCCTGAAGATGTTGGAAGACCGGCGCGAAACGATCAACAAGGGCCTGGAAGATGCCCGTGTGGCGGCTGAAGCCCGCGCCAATGCCGAAAAAGAAGCCGAAAAGATCATCGCCGAAGCGCAAGCCAAAGCGAGCGAAATCGTCCGCGAAGCGACCGCCCGCGCCGAGCAGGCGGCCAAAGATGTCCGCGCTGCCGCCGAAGCGGAAGCTGCCAAGGCGCGCGAAACGGCGCTGGCCGAAGTGGAAGCCGAGCGCAACCGCATCCTGGCCGACATCCGCGGCCAGGTAGCCTCGCTGGCAATCGCTGCCGCGCAGAAACTGGTCGGCGAGGCGCTGGACGAAAAACGCCAGCACTCCCTGTTACAGGAATTCTTCGCCGGCGTGCAGGATGGTCGTGTGGTCGTCCTCGGAGAGGATGAACTCAAGGGCTCCGAAGCCGAAGTGGTGAGCGCGCTGCCCTTGACCGACGAGGAAAAGGAAATGGTGGAGAAAGACCTGCTGGCGAAAACCGGCGCAGAGACCGTTTCCTTCCGCGTGGACCCTGCCATTCTCGGCGGGCTGGTCATCCGAGTGGGCGATCAGGTGATCGATGGCTCGGTGGCCGGACAGTTGAACGAACTGCGCCAGGCTTTGCGCTAACCCTGCTGTTTGCTTGTTCAGGGCTTTGGCCTCGGTCAAAGCCCTTTTTTTATCCCCTCGCAGGAGCCTTTCATGCGATCTTCCCGCCGCGATCTTTTTTGGGCCGGCGCCACCGTACTCATCTTCCTCAGCGGGTACGCTTTTTTGCGTTATGCCTACCGCGTGGCCGATACACTCCCCTTTACGCAGGAGGTCGTGCTCCTGATTCTCGGCACACTGACCACCGTGTTCATCACCGCTCTTTTGCTCAACCACCAAACTGAAGTGGAATTGCGCAAGGAACAGAGCATCAAGTTTATTGAATTGAAAGCCGAAACCTACCAACGCCTGATCGATTTCATCGAGCAGTTGATGCTGCACGCCCGCATTACCGCGGAAGACAAAATTCACCTGCAATTTCTGGCGCACCGGCTGGCGATTGTGGCCAGCCCCGATGTGTTGGTAGAATTCGAGCGCTTCCTGGATACGATGGACGCTCCCGGCGAAAAGGGCCGGGTGACGGTGGCGCACCATGCGGCCATCGCCCACGCCATGGCGCAGCTGAGCGTGCGCATTCGCGCCGACCTGGTGGGCGAACTGGACCTGAACCAGCGCAAGTATTCACCGAAAGAGATCGCCCGCCAGATCGCAGAAAACATTGTCGAGGCGCTGGACGCCTGAGGAGATGAACGTGAAAACCTTGCAAGACTTGTTTGCGGAATTCCCTCTTCCTCTGCTTTCCGGTCGCCTGGACGAGACGCCCATCGCCGCGGTGGTGGGCGATTCGCGCCAGGTTGAGCCGGGGGCGCTCTTTGTGGCAATGACTGGCAGCGCAGCAGATGGGCACGCCTTCATCCCCCAGGCGATCGCCCGGGGGGCAGCGGCTATCGTCGGGGAACGGCCGCGCGGCAGCGCGGCGATCCCGCCCGAGATGCCGTATGTCCAGGTGGAGAACGCTCGCCAGGCGCTGGCCTGGCTGGCCGCCGCCTTCCACGATTTCCCCGCCCGCCGCTTGCGGATGGTCGGCGTAACCGGCACGGATGGCAAAACAACCACCAGCAACATGCTCTTTCACATGATGCGCGCCGCCGGTCTGCGCACGGGCATGATTTCCACGGTCAACGCCATCATTGGCGACGAAACCCTGGATACCGGCTTCCACGTGACCACGCCCGACGCTCCCGCGGTGCAGGCCTATCTCGCGCGGATGGTGGCCGCCGGTTTGACGCACGCCATCCTGGAGACGACTTCGCACGGCTGGGCGCAATTTCGCACCGATGCCTGCGAGTTCGACCTCGGCGTGATCACCAACATCACGCACGAGCATTTGGACTACCACGGTTCGTATGAGGCTTACCGGGCGGCCAAGGCGCGGCTCTTTACCTCGCTGGCCGACACCGGCGCCAAGCCGGGCGGCGCTCCCCCTTTGGCGGTTTTGAACCGCGATGACGAATCTTATGCCTACCTGGCGCGGGTGACGAAGGTGCGGCAAATATCGTATGGGCTGCATCCGGCGGCGGATGTGCGCGCCTTGGAGGTACGCCAGGACGCTTACCGCATTCGTTATCGCGCCCAGTCGCCCGATTGGGCGGTGGAGGTGGTTTGCCCGCTGCCGGGGCGGTATAACGTTTCCAATAGCCTGGCCGCGCTGACGGCGGCGGTCTATGGCCTGGGAATAAACCCACAAACGGCGGCGCGCGGTTTACTGGCCTTGCCGGGCGTTCCCGGACGCATGGAACGCATTGACCTGGGGCAGGATTTTACCGCCATTGTGGATTTTGCCCACACGCCCAACGCTTTACGCGTGGCGCTGGAGACGGCGCGCACGATGACCAGCGGGCGGGTGATCGCCGTCTTCGGCTCTGCCGGCTTGCGCGATCGTGAGAAACGGCGCATGATGGCCGAGGTTTCCGCCGACCTAGCGGATGTAACCATTTTGACCGCCGAAGACCCGCGCACGGAATCTCTGGCGGACATTTTGGAGGAGATGGCCGCCGGGGCGCGCCGCCGCGGCGGCGTGGAGGGGGAGACGTTTTTCCGCATCCCCGATCGGGGCGAGGCCATTCGGCGGGCGGTGCAGATGGCTGCCCCGGGCGACCTGGTGATCGCTTGCGGCAAGGGGCATGAGCAATCCATGTGCTTTGGCGAGACCGAGTATCCCTGGGACGATCGTGTCGCCATGCGCGCTGCTCTGGCGGAGCGGCTGGGGGTGCCGGGGCCGGATTTCCCCCGCCTGCCGACCAACCCGCAGTTTTCCGGCCTGTTGTGACCGGCGCCAAGAGGTCCGCAGCGGCTTGACCCGATCTTTACCCTCCCTTTATCGGAAGTTTACAATTGGCGGGCATAATGGGCAGCGTCTCATAACCTGAATTGCGGATAAGGAGGATGGGTGTCATGGCGAGGGCGCATCGCGCCCGAAGCCATCTCACACATCGTCATACAGGGAATTGCTTCGCCCCTTGTGGTCGCTCGCAATGACAAAACGGATACCTGTTGCTAATCCGCAACTCGGGTTCTCATAAAAAAATTGCGTGCAAAAGGAGTGTTGTATGTGTGGAGGAGGTATGTTTCGTCGGGCGATGCGCGTTGCCCCCTTGGCAGAGACGGTGAGGCCGCAGGAGCGCCGTCCGCAAACGGTGCAACCACAGCCGGCAACCTTGCCGGCCTCGCCAGCGGCGCCGGCTGCAACGCAGATCACTTGTTCTCTGTGCGGAAGGCAGACGCAGGCTGAATTTTCCTGGTGTCCGCATTGCGGGGCCGCTTTGCAGCCTCAACCCTGCGTGTATTGCGGGCAGGAATTGCAACCGGCTGATGCCAACTGCCCGGCCTGCGGCGCGCCGCGTCAGCGGCGCCGGGCCTGATGAAAAAAACGTGCGCCTGCA
>WGAD01000237.1 GCA_015489255.1 Anaerolineales bacterium
GTATTACGAGGGGTTGGTGACCGTCAACAACCCCTCGTAATACGGATTTGCGCTCATCTGAAACATGCCCGTCGCCAGCAAAACAGCCAACGCTGCCCACCCAAGGCGATCCAGTCGTTGCTGCAAGGCAAGGTAGAATTCCCGTTGTGCCTCCGCCGACAAATGGCGTCGAGCAAGCGGCAAAACCAACAAGGCCAGGGCGGCCAGCCCACCCAGCCAGATGACCGTTGCCACCATGTGTAACCAATACAGAAAAGCCAACATCAGGGCGTCGGTGTGGGGGTAGGCGCAGCGGCGTCGGGTGTTGGCGTCGCCGTTGCTGGCAAGGGGGTTGGAGTCGGCGGATAGCACTTGCGATACACAGCCTCCAGGGTGGGCGCCACCTGCGGATCGTTGTAGATCGCCTGCGCGTTGCGATAATGCTTCTCCGCCTGGCACCACTTGGCCTGGTTCGCCAGGATGTCGGCATAACGCAAGGAGGCGATGCGGAAGCGATCGCTGGCTGTGTATCCTGAGGCAGAATCCCAAATATTCGGCCAGATGCGGTACACCTGATCAAAATAAGTCAGTGCCTGGCCCCAATCAAGTTCCCAGAAGGAAGCGCCCGTGATGTACAAGCGCGCCCCCTCGCGCAACCCTTCGGCATACCCGTCCAGCGGGCCAAAGCGTTCCGCTTGCGTCAGGTAATACAGACCGTTTTCCAGTTCGCCCTGATTGACGATCTTCTCTACGCCGGCGTTGCGCAACGCCATGTAATACAACCCGTCCACATCCAGCGGGCGATAATCCGGCGCCGTTTTGCGCAGCTCGTCGAGGGCATAGATCGCCTCTTCCCACGCCTCGGACGCCATCAATTCCTGCACCCGGGCATAAATCGATTCAGCCCCGCTCAAATCTGGCGTCGGCGAGGGAGAAGCCGTCAACGTCGGCGTGGGCGAAGGGGTAATTTGGCTCAGCAATTCCACCTGCGCCAGCAAATCCACCACGCCGGGATAGGCGGGATCGTTCTCCAGGATGAATTCCAGGCGCTGCCGGGCCACGTCGTAGCGTCCGGCGGCGATGTCTTCCTCGGCCAGCGCCACCTGCTCCCCCAACTGACGGGCGACGACCGTCGCCTCTGCGCTGCGGCGCACACCGATCCCCGATTGATACCCCCCCAGAGCGGCGATCAGGAGGAGCAGCAACGTCAGCAAAAAGGCCGCTCCACGGCGACGGCGCGGCGCGTTTTCTTCCGGTTTGGTTGGTTGAGTCTGTTCCATGTCTCCGATTATACCGCCAGGCTCATAATCTGAACAGCATCCGCGCGTCGCGCCAGATGAGCGGCAAGACGATCAGCATCCCTGCCACCATGCCGACGACCGCAGACAGCGCGCTCCCGTCCAGCCAGACAAACCCTGTCCACCAGGCGGCGGCGCCGCCCGCGACCGCTGCCAGCAGCCCTCGTCCGGCTGCCGCCCAGGGACGCAGGCTGCCCGGCAGGAGACGGTTCAGCCAGATCAGGACGAAGATGGCCTCGGCGGTGAAAGAAAGTTCGATGAGCGCAATGCCCGCCGGCCCCCAATGCTGCCACTGGCTGATGATCCAAACGCCGAACACCAGGAACATGGCCGTATTCAGCCAGGAAGCGATCAAAGGGCGCACCGCATCTTGCCGGGCATAAAACGCGCGCACGCCAATTTCCAGCAAAGCGTGGCCGGTTAGCCCCAGCAGATACACCTGGGCGGTGCGCGTCAGCATCTCCGTGCCCGCGGCATCGAACCCAAAGACCAGGTCGATCAGCGGCTCCAGCCCTACCACCAGCAGGGAGGTTACGGGCAAAGCCAACGCCAGCAACACGCCAATCGCTTGTTCCACCGTTTGGCGGAAGTCTTCCCAGCGTTCCAACGCCGCCTGTTCCGAAAGAGTGGGCAAGAGCACGGTGGCAATGGCGGTTCCGATCAAAGTCTCCGGCACCTGCATAATCATCCAGCCATACGTCAAGGCGGTGATCGCACCCACCTGCCCCAGGCGCGAGGCCAGGTTGTCGCGGGCGATGAAAATGGCCTGAATGGCGAGCATGGTCAGCAGGCGCGGGCCAATCAGCACGCCGACCTTGCGCACGCCTTCGTCGATGCGTAAATCCGGCTGCCAGCGAAAACGGTATTTCACCAAACCCGGGATTTGAATCCCCAAATGCAACAAGGCGCCCAGGATCACCCCATACACCAACCCGTGAACGCCCAGGCCAAAGGCCGGCAAGGTCAGCGGCCCCAGGCGGTAGGGCGTCTCTGGCGCCAACACCACCGCCCCGAAGATCTGCCCCAGGTTGTACAGCAAAGGCGCCATCGCCGGCAGCAAGAAATGCTGATTGGCCTGCAAAGCCCCCATCACCAGCCCGCTGAGCGAAAAGATCAGGGTGGCAATCAGGTTCAGGCGCATCAGTTCGGCGATCAACGCCCGCTCTTGCAGATTGAAGCCGGGCGCAATGCCCACACGGGCCGCGACGATCTCCTCTGCAAAGAGGGCGATCAACAGGGCCAGCGCACCCGTCACAAGAAAGGCGATGTTTGCCACCCGTGAAAACACCCGCCCTGTCTCTTATACACATCTGACGCTGCGGACGATATGCAGT
>WGAD01000238.1 GCA_015489255.1 Anaerolineales bacterium
GACGGCTGTACTGCCATCCGCAGAAGGGGGTCAGGGCAGCGTTTCCAAAAAGCGGCACAAACGCGCCATGCTTTCCTCCCAGGTTGGGTGGCGGCGGTAGCGGCGCAGCGCGGCCAGGCTCATGCGGGCCAGCAGGGCGCGGTCGTTGTGCAAGCGAGACAAATACCCCGCCAGTGCCCGGTCGTCACCGGGCGGCAGCAGCCAGCCATCGACCTCCGGGGTGATGATCTCGCGCGCGCCGCCTCGTGCGCTGCCAATGGCCGGCAAGCCGAAGGCCATCCCCTCCAGATAAACGATGCCGAACCCCTCGTATTGGGAAGGCACAGCCAGCACCTGAGACTGGGTCAGAAGCGCCTGCAGGCGCTCGTCTTCCAGGCGCCCATAAAAGCGGATTGGCCTGTCTTGGGCGGCGGCGGCAGCGCGGACGCGGCGGGCATAGCGTGGGTCAATGGCGCTATCGCCCACCACGCTGAGAGAGACACTGTTTTTCGGCAGGTGCGTCAGCGCCCGCAAGAGGGTATCTAACCCCTTGCGCGGAATCAGGTTGCCGAGAAACAACACCCGCAGCGGACCGGGGGCCTGGGCGCGCCGCCGAATGAATTCGGCATCCAGCGCCACCTGGAAGCGATCTGCCGCCGGAAGGGCCTCCACAGCGGGCGGCAGCGGACCACCCAGCAGGGCGCGCACGCTCTCGCGCGTGGCCGCGCTGTTGAAGATAAAAGCCTCCGCCTGCCGCAGGAAGCGCCGTTCTACCTGGCGATACAATGGCATCAGCGGGCGCGGGTGAGATTCGCTGGCCCGCAAGTGGTGGACCAGCACCACCTTGCGCCCGGGCAGGGAAGACAGTCCCCAGGCCAGGGACGGGTGGCAGAGTTCATCCACAATCCAGGCATCGATCTCGCCGCCCGCCTCACGCAAGCGGCGGCGCACTGCGGGCGAGAAGCTGCGCTGTAACTGGCGAGCGTAAGGGCCTGACGGCAGGCTGAAGACGCGCACCGTATGGCTGCGCTGACGCAAGGCGCGCACCATTTGGCGGTCGTAATAATAACCGCCAGAGAGCGTGTCCAGGCTGCCGTAGATGATCAGGCCGAAGCGGCGTACATGGCCCATGCCGTTTCATGCTCCCAAAGCTTGACGGCCACCCCGTCCAAATTGGGCGCCTGGATGCGTTCCACCAGGGACTGGCAGAGGATACGGGCGAAATGTTCCAGGCTGGGGTTGAGACCGGCAAACTCTGGCAGGTCGTTGAGCAGGGCGTCGCGGTAACGGGCGATCAACTCGTCCAGCGCAGCTTCCACGGCAACGATATCGACCAGGTAGCCATGCTGATCCAGTTCCTGGCCGCTAAGGATGACCTCCAGCCGATAGTGGTGGGCGTGGGGTTGGTTTTCAGCGCCCCAATCGCCGCCGATGAGGTAATGGTTGGCGATGAAATCGCGTATCACAGTGAGGGTGTACATCGTTTCTCCAGTTTGATTCTCGGGAATTAACGGCCCCATTGTAGCAGAACTTGAACGGCTTCGTCAGGGTGTTCTTCCAGCAAGCGGTACGCCTCGGCGGCTTTTGCCGCAGGCAGCCGATGGGTGATCAGACGCTCGGGAGCCAGCGAAGCGATCATACGCCAGGCGAGGGCGAAGCGGCGCGCCTTGTCCCAGCGGCCAGTCAACTCGGGCGGCAAGGTGCTCACCTGGCTGCTGATCAGGCGAATGCGACTGCGGTGAAAATAGCCTCCCAGGTCGATGGGAGCCTGTTTGCTGCCATACCACGAACCGATGACCACCCGCCCGGAAAATCCCGTCCAGGCGATGGCGGTGTTGAGCACGGCGGGCTGCCCGCTGAGTTCAAAGGTCAGGTCAAATCGGGCATTGCCGAGGGTTTCCGTGGTCAATTGCTGCGGCTGCAACGTGCGCCCGGCGCCCAGCACGCGCGCCAAAGACAACCGCTGCGGCCACCGATCGACCGCCGTCAGCGATTCCAGCGGGAAGCGGGCCAGCAAGGCGGTCGTCAACAAACCGACCACTCCCTGCCCCAACACCAACACGCGCTCGCCAAGCAGGGGGCGGCCATCCATCACCAGGTTGATGGCCGTTTCCATGTTGGGCAGGAAGAGGGCCGCCTCCCAGGAGATTTCATCCGGTATGGGGAAGAGTTGTTCCACTGGCGCGCAAAACGCGCCCGCATGGGGTTGAAAGGAAAAAACGCGCCGTCCCAACCACGCCGCCGGCGTGTCGGGACCGAGGGCAACGACCTCGCCGACGGCGGCGTAACCGTAAGACAGCGGATAGGACAGGTCTTGTTGCAGGGCGGGCAAGGTGGCGTCGGCGGTCATGCCGCCGGGCAGATCGCCCCGCCAGAGGAGAAGCTCCGTCCCCGGGCTGATGGCCGTCCAGCGCACCTGCACGCCGGCCTCGCCGCGCTGCGGCGCGGGGAGTTGCCGGGGTTTCAGGCTCACCCGGCGCGGCGCGGTAAACCAGAGCATCGTTGTTTTCATACGTTTCTCCAGGAAAAGAACAGGCCCAGCAGGCCAAAGAAGATGTCGCGCCCGCGAATCAGCAGGCTGAGGCTCAATCCGGCAGCGGGCGGATAACCCAGTTGTCCCAAAGCCCAAACCTGCCCGGCTTCGAGCGCGCCCAGTCCGCCGGGGGCAGGTACCAGGAAGGCCAAACGCGCCGCCGTCAACGACAGGACGACCTCCTCCCCGCTCAAGCGAAAGCCCAACGCTTGCAGCATGAGCGCGTATTCGGCGATGAGAAACCCCCAGGTGATCAACGAGGCCGCCAGCGCCTGCCATAGGGCCGCGGCAGGCAGGGCTGCCGCCTGATTTTCGGCCTCAGCCAGCCAGGGGATGCCCAGCGGCGTCCGCCAGCCGCGCCGGATGGCCGCCAGCCAGACGATCGGCAAGGAGGCCAGCGCCAGCGGCGCCGCCAGCCAGGCAGAGGACAAAAAAGGCCAGCCGCTGAGCAAGGCCCAGGCCAGCCCGGCCGACAAGAAGGCAAAATTGACGCTGACTTCTAGCATCTTGTCCAGGCCGACGACCGCCAGGGCCTGGCTGGCGCTAAAGCCATGCCAGCGGCGCAGAAGGTGGACGTGCAACGGTTCGCCGCCGAACTGCGTCCCCGGGGTGAAATAGCTCAGGCTGAAAGCCGCCAGGCGATACCCGATCTGCCGCCAGAGAGGCAGTTCCAGCCCCAGCGCCCGGGCCAGCAGCCAGCCGCGCAGGCCAAACAAGGCCAGGATGAGTGCGTTCAGGGCCGCCAGGAGCAGCAGCCAGCGCGGGTCGAGCGCTCGCAAGAGCGCCCAAACGGCATCCAGGGGGACATCGTGCAAGACCCACCACAGGGCTGCCAGGCTGAGCAACAAAAAGAGGCCTTGCCACCAGCGTTTCTTAATCACCCTGGCCTCCCAGGTAACGGGTAAAAAGCGCCTCCTCCGGCGCCCACAGCGCCCAGTGCCCACCGCCAAAGTGCAAAACGACGGCCAGGGACAGGCTGAGCCACGCCAGCGCGGGCTCCCAGGCAGCCGAAAGGGCCAGGGCGACGCGCAGCAGGAGGCTGGTGGCCGTCAGACGAGGCAACACTCCCAGCAACAACAGCCAGCCGCCGATCGACCAGTCGTCCAGTGGCGCCTCTGCCAGCCAGAGCGCACCCAATCCAGCCAGCAAACGGAACGCCGACC
>WGAD01000239.1 GCA_015489255.1 Anaerolineales bacterium
AGATGTGTATAAGAGACAGCCCCTGGCCAGCCGCACCCTCGAAGCCATCAAGGAAGCGGCCATCCTCGACGACCTGGCCGCGGGCCTAAGCGTGCGGCAGATCGTCCTCAAGCATCGGGTCCATGAACGGCGCGTGTACCGGATCAAAGAACGGGCACGCCAACGCCGGCACCAGCCCGACCTGTTCGAGGGGCAGAGCGGATGAACCGCAAGCGCTTCATTCAAACTGCCTTTATCGCTTGGCTACCCGCCCTGCAATGGGACTTCGACCGTGCCCTGCGCGCCGCAGAAAGGGCTTGGGACAAACTCACCGAACGGGGCCTGGGATCCACGCGCCCCAGCGGCCCCCGGCCCCTGCAAGACCACTACCAGGCCCTGAACGAACGCCAGCGCGCCTGGTTCGAACGATTCTGGACAGCCTACGGCTACAAGCGCGGCAAACAAGGCGCTGCCCTGCGTTGGGGCCAGCTGGGTGAGCTGAGCGACGACGACTACCAGCAAATCATCGACGCCGCCCGCAAGGACGCCGAGCGCCCCCTGCCCGCCGGCCAGGTGCGCAAAATGGCCCAGGGATGGCTCGCCGAGCGCCGTTGGGAAGACCACGCGCCCCAGCGCCAGGCGCCTGCCAACCAGCACCAGGAACGAATGCGCAGGCTCGCCGCCGACCTGGCCCACGCCAGGCGCATGGCCGAGATGGGCGACGACTACTGGGCCGGCGAGGCCGAGCGCCTCGCTAGGGAGATCGATAAGCAGAGATCGACAGGAGATTGATTATGTCTGTATCGTTCGGCTGTCGGTGCGCGGAGCGCCACAAACCGGTAGGGGAGCGCAACTGGGTGGTGCGTCAGCGCCGTTGCCACCATTCGGCGTTTGCCGGTTATCGTAGGACTCCGTCTGAGTACAGCGAGGTGGTCTGTCTCAGCTGCGGCGCCTGTGGGCGGACGAAGGCTGCCTATGTAGATTTCCTGCGGGACGCGGAATCTGGCGAATGATCGAGCGCCAAGACCCATTCCTAGCCGCCTACGAGCGTGGACGGCGCGCCCGCGCCGCCGGCGAGCCGGTGAGCGCCTGTCCCTACCGCGACCGCCGGCGCGCCGACGGCGGTATCACCTGGGCCAGAGGCTGGAGAATAGCGTGGCTGCGGGGCTGGCGAGGCGAGCCCTATGCGTAGCGCCATCCTCATCATCGCCCTGCTCCTGGCCGGCCCGATCCAGGGGCGCGAGCGCGACTACGGCAGCGCCGTAGTCACCCAGGTCACGAGCATATACGACGGCGATACATTCAGAGGCAACATCGCCGGCTGGCCGGCCATCATCGGCGAGCGAATACCCATTCGCATTGCTGGCATCGACGCCCCCGAACTTCGCGCGCACTGCCGGCGTGAACTCCTATTGGCTCGGGCAGCCAAACGCCGCACCGTCGAACTGCTGCGCAGCGCCCACACGATCGAACTGCGCCACATCCATAGAGGCAAATGGTTCCGCCTGATCGCCAACGTCATCGTCGATGGCAAAGACCTGGGCCGGATCCTCGTCGAAGAAGGCCTGGCCCGGCCCTACTACGGCGGCAGGCGGAGATCCTGGTGCGAAGAGACGTATTGACACCATCGCCCGCTCGGGGCTACCCTCGGCCTGCCGGCGGCAAAATCCGCCGGTCCGGGTCAGCCACCCCGGAACAGTCGAGGCGCAGGCCGCCTCACCCGAGCGCGGTTTTTTTCTGCCCGGTTGCGGCGGCCTGTACGGATTCCCCTTCGGGGGAGCCGGGTCCTCGACCCCGGTCGTGGCTGGTCCGTGCAGGTCGCCACCCTCTTATAGCCACGAAGCGGGTGGCGGTTTTCCAACGATCAAGTCGAGGAGACTGCCATGACGCAACAACAACTCATTCCCTTCACCTTCCAGCGCCACACCATCCGCGTGGTGGAACAGGCCGGCCAGCCCTGGTTCGTCGCCAAGGACGTGGCCGAGATTTTGGAGCACAGCAATCACCGGATGATCCTGAATGCCCTGGATGAGGACGAAAAGGGAGTAAGCATTGTTTACACCCCTGGCGGCCCCCAGGAGATGGCCATCCTGTCAGAATCCGGTCTCTACCACGCCATCTTCCTGTCGAGGAAACCCCAGGCCGCCGCCTTCCGCCGCTGGGTCACCGCCGAAGTCCTCCCCACCATCCGCCGCACCGGCGGCTACGGCCGGCCCGCCGAGCCCGAGCGGATCACCATCGAGGTCACCAAGGACGAATACATCGCCCTGCTGGAGCGCCGCGCCGGGGTCAGCCTGCGGCCCGCGCCCCAGCGCCGCGCCCGCCGCAACTGGACGCCCGAGGAAGACCGCCAACTGCTGGAGACCTACACCAGCGGCGGCAACCTCAGCGCCCTGGCTCGCCGGATGGGCCGCACCCGCGACAGCCTGCGCCATCGCCTGCAACGCCTCAACGCCCAGCCCAGCCTGCCGCTGGAAGGAGGCGCCCAATGAGCCTCAGCGAACAGCAACTCGAAGCCCTGGACCGCATGGACCGCATCGCCGCCTGCTGGCAGGCCGTTTCCGACCTGGCGGACCCCGACGGCGACCTCCAGGCCAACCAGCGCGACCACCTCGCTGTGCTGCTCGACTTCCTCGCCGACGAATACCAGGCCGCCCGCGCACGCTTCAGCGCCGCCTGAAGCGCCCATCAAAAAGCCCCGCCTCGGCGGGGCTTATATCCGAAAGCAGTCAGCCGGTCGAATCCTGCTGCGCTCCCCGTGCAGGAATATTCTTCCCCACAGCCCCACATTGAGGGCACTTATACTTGCCCCATCCCCACCACCAGAATATGACGCCGGGCACGATATAAAACAACATACCGATCAAAATGATGAACTGGGGAAAGCTGTAATTTCGCAGCCACGTCTTCATCGGCCCCACATAGCCGCATTGCAGGCACTTTCTATCCGTGGGAGACACCTGGGCCGGCGCCTGGTCGATCATCTCGCCACAATGTTTGCACTTGATGGCGTCGTCTTGGATTTCCTCAGCGCAGAATGGACATTTCTTCATCATTTGCACCCCAAAAAATTTGAGTATAACCTGACACCAGCCCCCACAACTCACACGGGCTGACACCCGTCAGCCTGCTGCCCGCCGCCTGCTCGCCTTAAGCTGGCCCCATGCGCCAGCACACCATCACCCCCTTCGATCTCGCCCTCGGCTTCGTCCTCCACTGGGAGGGCGGGCAGGCCAACGACCCTGCCGACCCGGGCGGACTCACCCGCTACGGCATCTCCGCGCGGGCCCACCCCACCGTGGACATCGCCCGGCTCACCCGCGACGAGGCGGCCCAGATCTATCGCGTCCGCTACTGGCAGGCCGCCGGCTGCGAACGGTTGCCTAACAGCTATGCCGTGGCGCTGTTCGACGGCGCCGTAAATCACGGCGTCAAGCGCGCCACCCGGCTGATGCAAAAAGCCCTCGGCGTGGCCGCCGACGGCATCAACGGTCCCCGCACTCAGGCCGCCGCCCGCCGCGCCGACCCCCGCCTGGCGCTCACCGCCTATCTCGCCCACCGCGCCCGGCTCTACTGCCGACTCGGGCGCCATACCGACCACCGCTTCACGCTCGGCTGGCAGCGCCGCCTGATGGACCTGGCGTGGCTGCTGGCCCAAATGGAGGACCACCATGCGTAAAACCATCATCACCCTGTGCATCGCCGCCCTCCTGGGCGGCTGCAACACCCCTGATGTGCAACAGGTCGCCGACGACGCCGAAGCCGCCGCCTCCCTGGTGCAGCTGCGCGACACCTACGACCAGGTGCGCGCCACCCTCGATGCCCACATCGACCAGCTGCCCACCGAGCTGGGCCTCGACCTCCTCGAACTCGAAGAAGACGCCGATGCCCTGCGCGAGCGGATCGAGACTGCCTGGCGTGATGGCATCACCGCGCCGGAACTCGACGCCCTGTACCTGCAAGGGGTGCAACTCTGGCAGCGTGGGCATACCGTGATCGACCCCGTGGTGGACCAGCTCCCTCCGTACCTCCTAGGCCCCCTGCGCCGCCTCGACACCCAGGCGCTCGCCATCGAACGGCTCTACCGCCGGATACAGGCCGGCGACGCCCAAACCCGTGAACTCCTGCGCGCCGGGTTGGAACTCGCCACCCAAGTGCTGCGCATCGGCCTGGTGGTGGCCTCCAAATGAACAGCCTGGGCCACCATCTGAGCCGCCTGGCCGGCCAGGCCCGCAATCTCGCCCGCCACGCCAAGGCCGCCTACGACTGGAGCAGCGATGGCTGCACCGGCGTGCCGGATTTCGACATCCGGGACTGCTGCGAAGCCCACGACTTCGCCTACCGGAACGGTACCAAGAGCCGGGCCCAGGCCGACCGCGACCTGCGCCGCTGCATCGCCAGCCACGGCTGGCTCTTGCTCCCGTGGATCTACTGGCTCGGCGTCAGACTGTTCGGCCGGGCCCACTACAACTGGCGCGCCCGCCGGGCCATGCAGCGCAGCGACGGCGAATGATCCATGGCCATCGACTACGTGCAACTGCGCTTCTGGCTCGACGTGGGCGTGCTCGGCGCCGTGGGCGTCAACACCATCTATACCTGGCTGGTGAACCGTACCAAGGCCAACCGGTCCGCCATCGAACGGGTGGACGACCACCTGGGGGAAATCGTGCGCCGGGTGGACCGGCTCGA
This sequence comes from Anaerolineales bacterium, assembly GCA_015489255.1. Classification (GTDB taxonomy): domain Bacteria; phylum Chloroflexota; class Anaerolineae; order Anaerolineales; family Villigracilaceae; genus S143-42. Next base: position 4,669 of record WGAD01000239.1, read on the forward strand.
AAGCCGCGCCGACGCCGCCCCCAGTCACGACGACCTGGGCGTGCTCCACGACCGCATCACCGATCTGTCCGGCGCGGTGCGCGAACTCACCGGGGTGATGCAACAGATGCGCCGCGCCATGGACCGGGTGGAAACCTACCTGCTGGAGGCCAATAAATGAGCTACCACGACGTGCTCGCCCAAGACCGGCGGCTGCTGATCCTGCAAGGCCTGGCCGAGGCCGAAGGCTACGCCCTGCGAGAAACCGTGCTCGCCCGACTGCTGGAGGCCCAGGGCGAACAGATCGGCCACGTGCGGCTGCGCAGCCAACTCGAATGGCTGCGCGACGCCCTGCTCATCGACCTCGACCAGAGCGCCGACCCCTGGCTGGCCAAAATCACCCGCCGCGGGCTCGACGTGGCGGCCGGCAAAACCCGTGTGGCCGGCGTCGCCCGGCCCCTCCCGGAGGACTGAGATGCCGCGCCCGGCTGCTGTGGAGACCCTTCCGGCCGACATCCGCGCCGCCCTCGACCGCGAGCTGGCCCAGCGCGCCTTCTCCGGCTACAGCGAGCTGGCCCAATGGCTGGCCGGGCAGGGATACACCATCAGCCGCTCCGCCCTCCATCGCTACGGCCAAAAAGTCCAGCGCCGGCTGGAAGCCATCCGCGCCAGCACCGAGGCCGCCCGCCTGATCGCCGACGCCGCGCCCGACCGGGAGGATTCTCGCTCGGCGGCGGTGATCGCACTGGTGCAGAGCGAGCTGTTCGAGGCCATGCTCAGCCTCCAACAGCTAGACGATGCCGCCGACCCGGCCCGCCGCGTGAAGCTGCTCTCCTCCGCCGCCCGCGCCATCGCCGAGGCCTCGCGCGCCTCCGTGGCGCAAAAACAGTGGGCGGAAAAGATCCGCCGCGAGGCCTCGGC
>WGAD01000240.1 GCA_015489255.1 Anaerolineales bacterium
CGGCTGCCTCGAAGCCCTGGCCGGCGGGCGGGCGATCGCCGAACAGGCGCGCGCCCTGGTCGCCCGTGGCAGCGCCCCGCAATGGGCGCACATTGGCCAAACCCTCACCGCCCGCGATGTCGCCATCGCCGCCCGCAAGGGCGACCTGGCCTCGCAGCGGCTTTTCAACCGCGCCGGCAAATACATCGGCATCGGCATCGCCAGCCTGGTCAATCTCTTCAACCCGGAGATCGTCATCGTCGGCGGAGGGGTGGCCCAGGTGGGCGATATGCTGATGGAGCCTATCCGCCAGACCGTGCGCCAGCGGGCGCTGACCGCCTCCACGCGCAACCTGCGCATCAGCGCCGCCCTGCTGGGACGCCGTTCCACCAGCATGGGCGCCGTCGTCCAGGCCATCACCGTGGCCCTGCACCAGATCGCCACCGGCGAAGACCTGGCCCTTCCCTTGTGAACAACGGCAGGCTGCGCCTGCCGAGTTCAAATTTTACTCAAACCCTAGTCAAGGAGTAGAAGCACCATGAAAAAGAATCTCTGGATTCTGTTCACCCTGATTCTGGTTGCAGCCTTCGCCCTGAGCGCCTGCGGCCCGAAGACGGAAGCCCCGGCGGCGGAAGAACCCGCAGCGGGCGCCAGCGAAGAAGCGCCGGCTGCCGAAGAAGCCGCCACCGAAGCCCCGGCGGAGATGGAACCGGTCACCATCGCTTTCTGGGAACAGGAAGGCGAAGAGGTGGACGTCTTCATCGATCAATTGATCGCCGACTTCCAGGCCGAATATCCCTACATCACCGTAGAACGCACCCACTACGGCAACGAAGACCTGCGCGATCAATTCCAGACGGCCTCCCTGGCGGATGCCGCGCCGGAAGTGGTGCGCGTCCCCAACGACTTTGCCGGCCCCTTCAGCGCGCTGGACATCATCGTGCCAGCCACCGATCTCTTCGACGAAGATTTCCTCGGACAGTTCTTCGAAGGCGCGCTGCAGCCGGCCATGGTCGGCGGCACGCTCTGGGGTGTGCCGGATAACTACGGCAACCACCTGATGCTGCTCTACAACAAGAGCATGGTCCCCGAGGCCCCGGCCACCTTCGACGAATTGATCGCCATTGCCAAAGACCTGACCGACGGCGAGGTGCAAGGTTTTGCCTACAATCTGAATGAACCCTTCTGGGGCGCCGGCTTCTACGGCGCTTTTGGCGGCTGGCCGCTGGACGAAAACGACCAGCCCCAGTTCAACAACCAGGCCTTCATCGACTACCTGGTTTTCGTCGCCAATCTGAAGGTTGAGGGCGTCGTGCCAGAAGAATGCGATTACAACTGCGCCGACACCCTCTTCAAAGAAGGCAAGGCGGCCATGATCATCAACGGCGACTGGTCCCTGGGCGGTTACGCCGAAGCCCTGGGCGACAACCTCGGCGTGGCGCCGGTGCCGCCGATCAACGGCAACCCCTACACCGAAATGACCGCCGGCAAATACTTCATGGTCTCCAACGCCGTGCTCGATGACCCGGCCAAGAAAGACGCCGTCGTCAAATTCATCACCTTCATGACCTCCGCCGACGTGCAGAAGCGCTGGCTGGATGAATTCAAACGCCTGCCCTCCAACAAGGACGTGGCGCAGGATCCCAGCATCACCTCCGACCCGATCCTGGCCGGTTCGATGGCCGCCCTGGCCAACGGACGCGGCATGCCCGCCGCCGTGCAGATGCGCTGCGCCTGGGACGCCTGGCGCCCGGCCCTCGAAGGCGTGATGTCCGTCACCCTTTCTCCCGAAGATGCCGCTGCCCAGGCCCAACAATCCGCCGACGAGTGCGTCGCCAACCTTGAGTAATTTCTGATCTGCGGCCCTGCGGGAGCTCTCTCCCGCAGGGCCTTCTTGCCTCACCCGGGAGAAGTGCCCATGAAATCACGGCTCCGGCAATACCCCTCCCTGCCGCGCATCCTGTGGGGATTGGTGGTTCTTTCGTTTTTCTACATCCTGGCGCAACTGTGGCTGCCCTTCGCCGATACCATCACCCTGAACGGCGAAATCATCAAAGAAACGTCCCTCCAAATTGGGCGTTTTCTGCTTGCCGTCCTCGGCAGCATGGCCCTGCTGGAATTGTTCGTTTATCAACTCTTTTTCCGCCAACCCAAAAACCAGCCGACCGCCCTCCTCATCCGCGGCATCCAGGGGCTGCTGGGTGTCGGCGTGCTCTTCAGCATCCTGAGTTTTTTCGAAACCACCAGCCTCTTACACCTGGGAGAAGGCTGGTTGGGGAAGATCATCCGCCTGCCAGCCACGGCCTTTGCCGCCAGCAAGCAATCGCTGCTGGGTAGCGGCTGGGCCGAAAAAAGCAGCGCCGGCCTGTGGAACGGCCTCTTGTGGGCGCTGGGGCTGCTCCTGCTCCTGGGCCTCATCCAGGCCTTGAGCGTGCGCCGCAACAGTAAACTCGGGCTGGCTTACCTGCTGGTGCTGCCGGCCTTCGTTGGCATCGCCTTTCTCATCATTTACCCCTTTATCTTCGAAGTCAAACTGGCCTTTTCCAACGCCTCGCTGGGCACCAAGGCCACCAAAGAGGCCTCCTACGGCCTGATCTACGGCTGGGAAAACCTGAAGACCCTCTTTACCGGCACGGTGGCCAAAGATGCCACCTTCTTCGAAGTTTTTGGCCGCACCGTGCTGTGGACGGTCATCAACGTCACCTTTCACGTGACCGGCGGCATGTTCCTGGCGATTTTGCTCAACCGCGAGATGCGCTTCCGCGGCCTGTATCGCGCCTTGCTGGTGGTCCCCTGGGCCATTCCGGGCACCATCGCCGCCATGGCCCTGCGCAACGAATTCGACAGCCGCTACGGCATGTTCAACATCCTGCTGGGCAACGCCCACGACTGGCTGGCCGCCATGGCGCAAAAGGCCGTCCTCCTCAGCGGGGCCTTCGCCTGGCTGGCAGAGCACATCGGCCCGGTCAGCTGGCGGCAAGACCCCACCTGGGCCTTCGTTTCCGTGCTCATCGCCAACATCTGGCTGGGCATCCCCTTCATGATGATCATCATCCTCGGCGGGTTGCAGAGCATCTCGCACGAGTATTACGAAGCCGCCGAAATCGACGGCGCCAGCAAGTGGCAGCAATTCCGCCACATCACCCTGCCCCTGCTCAAACCGGTGCTGACCCCCGCCGTGGTGCTGGGCGTGGTCTGGACGTTCAACAAACTGGACATCATCTACTTAATCACCCAGGGCGGCCCGCAGGAAAAGACCGACATCCTGGTCACCTCCATGTATAAGGCGGCCTTTTCGTTCTATCGCTATGGCTTTACCGCCATGTTCGCCCTGGTGATTTTCATCATCCTGCTGGTCTTTGCGCTGATTTACCTGCGCGTGACCGGCGGCCTGAAATCGGTGACCGAGTAGCAAGGAGCGCATCCGATGAACAAGACCTCAACCAACCCCGTGACCCGTTTTCTGCGCTGGTTCTTCTTCCGCTCGCGCGGCGACAGCCCCTTCAAACGGCTGCTGATCCACCTGACGCTGATCGTCGCCAGCCTGGTCACCATCTACCCGGCCTTGCGCGTGGTCACCATCTCCCTGCGCCCCAACGAC
>WGAD01000241.1 GCA_015489255.1 Anaerolineales bacterium
AACCCAGGTTGAGCGTCCACAGGATTGCCCAGTTCAAACGGTCGCTGCGGCGCGGCTGCTCGCGGGTGAAAGAGGGCAGCATCCACAAGGCGATGCCGAAGATCAATTGCGTCAGCCAGCCGACGGCGAACAAATGCCAGGAAACGGAGGCCGCCGCCCAGCGCGCCGCGCCTCCCTGGCGGATCAGCTCCATCCCCAGCGCCAGCACCAGATATACCAGGGCCGATTTAACGTACCAGCGGACAATGACAGGCATGTCTCTCTCCTCGGTATAGATTTGACACTGCCCCCATTATACTGAAGCCGCGCGTTGCAGGCACGAGATTGTCCTGCCGCAGTGTCGGCAGTGGAGCATCAGCCGCGGGCGCCGCGAGCTCAACGCCAGAATTCAAAGGCCAGGGCGTCCACCTTTTCCTTGCGCTGGGCGCGGGCTTGCAGCAAAATGCGCCGACCGGCTTCGTCGCGGGTGTAGATCAGCTCGCCGCCGCCGACGTATGTTTTCCAGTAGCGGGCGAAGGTCTGGGCGTATCGTTTGCGGCTGGCCAGCACATGCGGGACGGGATAATAGGTCGGCGGTTGTTGGTGGAATTTGCGCACCGTTTTGCGCAGCAAGCGCCAGGCCCGCGATGTCATCCAGCCGGGCAGCCGCTCGTCGGTGCGCAAAATCAAATAGCGCTGATTGGTGATGGGGGCAAAGACCTGCTGTACCGCCTGGGCAAAGGTGTGCGAATCTTCCGGCGAGGCATAATCCACCAGGATCTGATACGCGAAGTCGCCCTGCTCCACCACACGGATGAAGTCGTTGCTGAGGGACCGGCTGACTTTGCCAGCATCGCGCAGGGCCGAAAGGGTCGCCCGGGCGACGTCGCGCAGGATGGCGTCGTGACGGTCTTCCAGGAAGAGGACGCGGAACGTTTTCCGCAGCTTTTTCAGGTTGAAGAGCAAGGCCCCAATCAGCGCAGCCAATCCGGCAAAAAACAACCCCATTCCACCCCATGAGACCACCAGCGACTGGTTGAACATCCAGAAAAGGGCAACCGCGCTGCTCGCCAGCGTCCAGAACAATTCATGCAACATGGATTTGAGCGTCTTTTCCAGGGTGAACACCGTCTGCATTTTCAGGTTTGCGGCGTGCAACTGCGTGGTGCGGTATGTGAAGTTGCTGTATTCTGCGCCCACCTGCCACATGTCATAGACCCAATCGCGCCGCGGGATCTGCTTGAGCATGTACTGGTTGATGCGGTCCATGCCGGAATAGCGCTGAACCTGGACCGCGGGGCGATCCAGGTTGTGCAGCCAGCGATAGATATTGGGCATCACGTGCCAGATGCCCTTCACCACCCAGCCGTGGTATGGATACAGGGGATTGGCTTTGCGCACCTTGGGGTAGAGCATCAGCCCCCAGTAGCGGGCGTGACGTTTGCTGAAGCGTTTGAAGTCAATGTCGCCGCGTTCAAATTCCGGGGCGATGCAAATCACATCCCAGTTGTGCGCCACTTTGCGCGGCCATTCGGGGTCTTTGCGCAGGGAACGTCCGCGCAGCTGCTGGACGGCGGTGCTGGTGGTGACGCTGGTCAGGTCAATCAGCGTATTCAACCGGACGGCATCCCAGCCTTCGCCCAGGATGCCGCGCGTGCCCACCAGGCATTTGGTCACGCCTTCGTTGAACAAATCCGTCAGGATGGGGACATAGACACGCGGCGTCCAGCCGCCACCCTCGCCGAGGATACGTACCACGTGCTCGTTTTCGGTTTTTCCCCGGCAGCGGAGGGGGGAGCCTGCGGCGACCAGCTGTCGGTTGATGGCCTCGATCAGCGTTTCGGCGTGCGCCGCAGCGCAGCGCACCGTTCGCCCCGTCACCAGCACCGGGGCGAGCGGTTCCAGGCGGGGGTTGCGCGCCAGGTTCTCGAAGAGCCGCCAGGCGCTGCCGGCGTCGGAGGCCAGCACGCCCTTCAGCCGGCGGACGCTGCTGTTCATGCGCTCGAAGTCCGTCACCACCACCGCCCGTATGCGCTCGCCCAAAAAGGCGTATTCGTTTTCCAGGATCAGGGCCGCGCCATAGTCTTTGCTTTCGGAGAAGGTGAGCACCATGTCGCCGGGAGAGCGGCTTTGCCGCAAACCGCTTTCAGTGAGCGTGAACCCGAAGCCGTAGAGCACCTTGCGCAAGGTTTGCAGCCGGGCGTGGTCTTCGGCCTCGTTGCTGACGGCCAGCACGTCCAGCGCGTAGCGTTCGGCCAGGGCGACCCAGTCTTCCAGTTGGATGGGGTCGTAACACTCCTGCGGGATGGGGTAAGCCTGCTCCGGCTGCCAGTTTTGGCGCAACAGCCAGCGGATGACCGCGGTCATGGTGATGGGGCGCTCGTTCCAGGCCTTTTCCCAGTCTTCCAGCGTGGCCGCCTGCGCCAACCCCTCGGCCCATTGGCGGAAGTCCGGCCTTCCGGTGATCAAATCC
>WGAD01000242.1 GCA_015489255.1 Anaerolineales bacterium
AGGTTGTCCAGTGAGCGGTGGGTATAGAACATTTGTTCTGGTTTTGCATATCTTACAAGATTAAAGAGGGAAAGTCAAGGATTCTGCGCCGATTTCCTTGACGCTCTTCTGCCTTGCCCGTATAATGTAGCCCATTGAGAGCGGCATTTTGTTAAACCGAATGATTTGGCGAGCGCTGGAGAAACAACTCTCCTGCGCTTGCCTTTGTTTGTCTCAACCAAACTCAGGAGTTGTCCAGTGGAAACCAAGGGCCTGACAGCGTTGCGCATTAGTTTGGCTTCGCCGCAAGACATTTTGAACTGGTCTTACGGTGAGGTGCTGAAGCCGGAAACCATCAACTATCGCCGATTGCGCCCGGAAAAAGATGGGTTATTTTGCGAGGCGATTTTTGGCCCCACGCGCGATTTTCAATGCTATTGTGGCAAGTACAAGAACCCGCGTCATAAAGGCATCAAATGCGAAAAATGCGGCGTTGAGGTGACGCGTTCCACTGTTCGCCGTGAGCGCATGGGGCACATCAGCCTGGCGGCGCCGGTTGCGCACATCTGGTACAGCCGCCGCGTTCCTTCGTACCTGGGGCTGCTGCTGAACATTTCGCGCCGCAATTTAGATCGGGTGTTGTATTTTGCCCAATATATTGTGACGTATGTGGACGAAGAAGCCCGCCAAAAGGCTTTGCAGCGTCTGGAAGACGAAATCAGCGGTTCGGAAAGCGAACTGGCAGAACAGATCAACGCCCAGATCGCCATGCTGCAAAAACAGCGTAAGCAAAAAATTGCAGCCTTGCAAGAAGAGAAAAAAGCGCTGGAAAAATCTTACGACGAGCGCGTTGGCGAGCAGCTCGACCCGGTGGTGCGGGCCGGGCAAATGCTGGAAGCGCACCTGCGCGAACAAATGGGGCAGACGGCCAGCCAAGATATTTACTTCCAGAACGATACCTTGATTGTCCCGGCGGGAGAAATCGTTGCCAATGAGCACGTCGCCCGCGTGCAAGACGTGGTGAAAACTCACCTGCAAAAAATAGAAACAGCCTTGCAGGAAGAGCGCGATGCTGCCATGCACGATCTCGATGTGAAGATTGCCGAGATCCGTGCTCATACCGAAGAGCAGATGGAAGCCCTGCGGCAACGACTGGAAAACGAAATGTCTCGCCGCCAGAGCGAGTCTGTGCGTCTGCGCGATGAGCTGAAAGACTTGCGTCCTTTTACGTTTCTCAGCGAAGCGCGCTACCGCGACCTCAAATCGCGCTGGGGGCGCCTCTTCCGCGCAGACATGGGCGCCGAAGCCCTCTACGACATCCTCAGCCGCCTGGATCTGGACAAATTATCTGAGGAACTCTGGCACGAGGTGCGGACGACCAAGAGCAAGCAAAAACGCAAGAAGGCCACCAACCGCCTGAAAGTGGTCGAGGCCTTCCGCCGTTCAGGCAACCGCCCCGAGTGGATGATCCTGACGGTTTTGCCCGTGATACCGCCGGATCTGCGCCCGATGGTGGAATTGGACGGCGGGCGGTTTGCCACCTCGGACTTGAACGACCTCTACCGCCGCGTCATCAACCGCAACAATCGTCTCAAACGTCTGCTGGAACTGGGCGCGCCAGATGTGATCGTCCGCAACGAGAAACGCATGTTGCAAGAAGCGGTCGATTCCCTGATCGACAATTCCCAACGCGGCAAAGCCCTTTCGCGTCGCGGTCGCCGCGAGTTGAAGTCGTTGAGCGATATGCTCAAAGGCAAAAAAGGCCGCTTCCGCCGCAACTTGCTGGGCAAGCGCGTGGACTATTCTGGCCGCTCGGTGATCGTGGTCGGCCCGAAGCTGAAACTGCATCAATGCGGCCTGCCCAAGACCATGGCGCTGGAACTGTACCGCCCGTTTGTCATGGCGCGCCTGGTGCAGAAAAATTACGCCAACAACGTCAAGGGCGCCAAACGCCTGATCGAACGCGGTCGCCCCGAGGTTTGGGAGGCCCTGGAAGAGGTCATCAAAGAAAGGCCGGTGTTGCTCAACCGCGCGCCCACCCTGCACCGCCTGGGTATTCAGGCTTTTGAGCCGGTGTTGGTGGAAGGGCTGGCCATTCAGCTGCACCCGCTGGTGTGTACGGCTTTCAATGCCGACTTCGACGGCGATCAGATGGCCGTTCATGTGCCGCTTTCGGAGAAGGCCGTCAAAGAAGCGCGTGAGTTTATGCTTTCTTCGCGCAACCTGCTCAAGCCGGCCGATGGCGAACCCATCATCAGCCCCTCCAAAGACATGGTGCTGGGCATTTACTACCTGACCATGTGGGACGAGCGCCCGCACAAGGGCGATGGCCGCGCTTTCTACAACTTTGATGAAGTCTACCTGGCTTATGAATTGGGCCAGGTGACGGTGCACACCAAGATCAAACTCTATGCGACCACCTGGTACGATGAAGAAGGCAGCCGCCTCGACGAACCGGAAACCCGCCTGCTGGAAACGTCCGTCGGACGGGTGATCTTCAACAGCATCCTGCCGGAGAAGGTGCAGTTCATCAACCGGCCATTGGACAAAGGCGACGCCAAAGACGTGATCGCCGAAGTGTATGAACTCTACGGCGAAGAGGTCACCACCGAAGTGGCCGATATGATCAAAGACCTCGGCTTCAAGTATGCCATGCGTTCCGGAGTCACGATCGCTGTTTCGGATATCACCATCCCGCCGACGAAGCGCGAAATCATCGACGAAGCGCTGAACCAGGTAGAAGCGATCGAACGCAGCTTCCGCCGTGGCTTGTTGACCGAGCAGGAAAAGAACGACCGCATCATCGATGTCTGGCAGGAAACCACCGAGCGCCTGGGCAAAGAAGTGCGCACCTACCTGGACCCGAACGGCAACCTGGCGACGATGGCCCTCTCGGGTGCGACGAAGGGCGGTTTTGGCCCTATTTCGCAGCTGGCTGGTATGCGCGGCCTGATGGCCGACCCCTCTGGGCGCATCATTCCGCTGCCTATCCGTTCCAACTTCCGCGAAGGGTTGACGGCACTGGAATACTTCATTTCTACCCACGGGGCGCGCAAGGGCCTGGCCGATACGGCTTTGCGGACGGCAGATGCCGGTTACCTGACGCGCCGCCTGGTGGACGTGGCGCAGGATATCGTCATCAACCAGGAAGAATGCGGCACGCAAGAAGGCATCATCATCGATCGTAGCGAAGATGTGGCCGGCCAGGCTTTTTCCACGCGCATCTACGGCCGCCTGCTGGCGGAACGGGTGATCGATCCGGAGACGGGCGAGGTGATCGCAGAACGCAACGATCTGATCGATCATCCCCTGGCGCGGCGCATCGCCAACTCTCGCGTCCAGGCTGTGAAGGTTCGTTCCCCCCTGACTTGCGAACTGGAGCACGGCGTTTGTGCCCATTGTTATGGCATTGACCTGGGCCGTGGCCGCATGGTGGAACTGGGCGCGGCAGTTGGCATCGTGGCGGCGCAATCGATCGGCGAACCCGGTACCCAGCTGACCTTGCGCACCTTCCACACGGGCGGCGTGGCTGCGGGCGGCGACATCACCACCGGTTTGCCGCGCGTGGAAGAACTCTTCGAAGCGCGCAAAGCCCCCAAAGGCGAGGCCGTGGTGACCGATATCGCCGGCGTGGTGCACATCGTTCAGTCGGCCAAATATACGGACGTGCGCCTGATTCGGGTGGAAAACAGCATCTTGCACCAGGACACCTACCAGGTCACGGACGAATGGGAAGTCAAGGTGCAGGATGAAGACGAAGTCAAAGCAGGCGCCGTGTTGGCCGTCTTCGGCGAAGCCCAACTGGTAGCGGAACATGATGGCCGCGTCCGCCTGGAAGAGAACGAACATGGCCGCCAGATCGTGGTGGCTTATGAAGAGCACGAGATGGTAGAGCATGAAATCCCCTCCACCGCGCACTTGCTGGTCAAAGAAGGCGATCATGTGGAGGCCGGGCAACCGTTGACCGAAGGTTCGCTGAACCCGCACCGCATTTTGCGCATCAAAGGGCGCGATGCCTGCCAGAAGTACCTGCTGAACGAAATTCAGAAGGTGTACCGCTCGCAGGGGCAAAACATCCACGACAAGCACTTCGAGGTCATCATCCGCAAGATGCTGTCGCGGGTGCAAATTGTCCGCTCTGGCGATAGCCGCTACCTGCCCGGCGATTTCGTCGATCGGCTGGTCATCCGCAAAGTCAACGAAGAATTGGTGGCCCAGGGCAAGCAGCCCGCCCGTTACGTGGAGGTCCTGCTGGGTGTGACGAAAGCCTCTCTGAATACCGATTCTTTCCTGTCGGCGGCCTC
>WGAD01000243.1 GCA_015489255.1 Anaerolineales bacterium
GCGGGAAACCCGCCGCTTCGCGCTGCGCCAGGTAAGCTTCCGCCACCCGCCGCGCCAGGGTGCGCATCCGGTGGAAAAAGGCCTGACGCTCTGTGGGGCCGATCGCGCCGCGGGTATCGAGGATGTTGAAGGTATGCGAGCACTTGAGCACGTAATCGTGCGCAGGCAGCACCAGGCCGTTCTCCAGGCAGGCTTCGGCCTCGGCTTCGAAGGTGGCGTACATTTGTTGCAAGCGGTCGACATCTGCCACGTTGAAATAATATCGGCTGTGCTCATATTCTTCCGGGCGGCGGATCTCGCCATACGTCACCTGGTCGTTCCAGGGTTCATCCCAAATGGCATCGGCATTGTTGAGGGCGATCAGGATGCGCTCCAACCCGTAGGTGATTTCTACTGCCACCGGATCGAGAGGCAGGCCGCCTACCTGCTGAAAATAGGTAAACTGGGTGATCTCCTGACCATCCAGCCAGACTTCCCAGCCCAACCCCCAGGCGGAAATAGCCGGTTGCGCCCAGTTATCTTCCACAAAGCGGACGTCGTGCTGGCGCATATCGATGCCAATTGCCTTCAAGGAGTTCAGGTAGAGTTCCTGCGGATTGCCTGTATCTGGCTTCAGGATGACCTGAAATTGATAATGTACTTGAAAACGATTGGGGTTTTCGCCATAGCGGCCATCGTCCGGGCGGACGGAGGGTTCAACATAAGCCACGCGCCAGGGTTCCGGGCCAAGCACCCGCAGGAAAGTTGCCGGGTTCATGGTGCCCGCGCCCACCTGGGTGTAATAGGGCTGCCAGATCAGGCATCCCTGCTCAGCCCAATAGGTTTGCAATTGCAAGATGATGGATTGAAACGTATGTTTGCTCATGGATAAAACACAGCACCTTTCACAAGGGATGGCGGTTCGGAAATTATACTACCCTACAAACGGGGCCGCACCCGCCGCAGGAAGTCGGGCGTGTTGAGGCGGCGTTCGAGCAAATAGGTGAAATAGGCTTGCATCAACGATTCCCATTCCTCGTGGACGGCCTCCGTCGGGCGGGCGCGCAGGGCGCTGGCGTAATCGCTGCGCTGAAAATGACGCAAATAGCGCAGGGTATCTTGCGTTACGGGGCGCACGTGCTCCTGCCCTTCGCCGCAATGCGGGCAAAGCACCCCGCCGAGGAGCAAACCGAAATACTGATTTTCCGGTTGAATCTCCGCCCCGCATTGCAAACAGGAAAAAAGCTGCGGGCGAAAGCCCACCTGGTCTAACAGGCGCATTTCAAAATAACGAACCGTCAGGCGTTGGTCGGGCGTATCGAGCAGGCGGGCGAGGGTGTTCACCAACAGGAGGTAAAGAGAGGAATTGCGCTCCTCCTCAGGTGTAAAGCGTTCCAGCAATTCCAGGACGTACACCGCATAGCCCATGCGCGCCAGGTCTTCGCGCAGCGGCAAGTAAGCGTCCAGGGTTTCGGCCTGGGTCACCAGGGGCAGGCCCCGCGTGCGCGCCAGCTGCAAGGCAACGTGGGTCAACGGCTCCAGGTGACCTGCCTTGCGCGAAAGCACCTTGCGCACGCCTTTGGCGACCACACGCAGTTTGCCGCGCTGGCGCGTGTACACCCACAACAGCCGATCGGCCTCGCCGATCTCGCGGTGGCGCAGCACCACGGCCTCCACCCGAAAGGAACGCAGGCGGTCACTCATGTTTGCAAATCGTCGGCGGTAAAGGCCCCAGGCAGCAGATCGCGGACGGTGATCTCCTGGTGCAAACGGCCCTGAGCGTCAACAATCAGAACCCGCATATCCAGGGAAAACTCCGCCATCACCTGGCGGCAAGCGCCGCAGGGCGTGCCGCCGTTTTCGGTGACCAGCACCAGGGTCTCGAAACGTCGTTCTCCCTCGGAGACCGCCTTGAAAATAGCCACCCTTTCCGCACAAACCCCGTTGGGATAGGCTGCATTTTCAATATTGACGCCGGTAAACACCCGCCCCGAGGCCGTGCGCACCGCAGCGCTGACGGCATAGCGAGAATAGGGCGCGTAGGAAAAGCGGCGTGCCTGGCGAGCGGCTTCGAGCAAGGCGCGGTCTTCAGGAGGCAAGGTCATGGGATTGATCCTTTTCTGCAACCGGTTGGCGCTGCACGCGAATGCGGCGAATGCGGCGGCCTGTGACCTGTTCGATGGTGAAAACCAGGTCGTCCACCTGCAGGGTGACGCCTTCTTGCGGCACATACCCCAGCTGGTCGTACACGAACCCGGCCAGGGTCTCCGCTTCGTCGTCGCGCAGGTTGGCGTGCATCACCTCGTTGAAATCGTCAATATCAATGCGGCCAGCAAAGACAAATTCATCAGGGCCGACGGCGGCGTACAAGGCCTCTTCGCTTTGATCGTACTCATCCAGAATTTCGCCGACGATCTCTTCCACAATGTCTTCCAGCGTCACCAGGCCGGCAAAACCGCCGTATTCATCTACCACAATCGCCATGTGAATGCGCTGCGACTGCATCTCAGCCAGCACATCATCGACTTTCTTCGTCTCTGGGATGAAATAAGCCGGGCGCAAGAGGCTGCGCAACCCCTGTTCCACCTGCCCGGCTTGCAAAACGGGCAGCAAGTCTTTGGCATAGAGCAGCCCGAGCACGTTGTCGATGGTATCGGCAAAGACGGGCAAGCGCGAATGTCCCGAGCGGATGAAGGTCTGGACGGCTTCCGTCACCGAGGTGTCCACGTCCAAAGCGGTCACGTCAATGCGCGGCACCATGATCTCGCGGGCCAGGGTTTCGCCAAACTGGAAGATGGAGTAGATCATACGGCGCTCTTCCGGCTGCAAAGCGCTGGCGTCCTGATCATTTGTCACCCATTCCTTGAGGTCGGCTTCGGTCATCACCGCCTGGAAGGTGGGCAGGGTATCGGCGGGCAACAATTTGACGATGAGCCAGCCGAAGGGCAAAAAGGGCAGCGCCAGCAGGCGCGCCGCCCAATAGAGACGACGAGCGTGCTGCTCCGCGTGGCGGGCGAAAAAACTTCCGAGGGCGAAATCCAGCAACACCCAGAACAACCCGGCGGCCAGCCAAACGGCCAGACGCCCCCCGGCAGACAGGGCCGGCAGCGCGCGCGTCCACTGGACGAAGGCCGCAAAGAGGGCCGCCAGCCAGATGATATGTGCCGTGCGCAAAGCAGCGTACATGCGCGGCGACGCCAGCAAAGCCGCCAGGCGTTCATCGCCCAAACGGTTGGGGGGCGTGTACGCCAGCACAGCATTGACTGCGTTGCTCCCCAGGCTCAACAAGCCAAAGAGGAGCATCCATATTCCAGATACGTCTGCGTTCATTGTCCCTTCTTTTTGAGTGTGCGAATCACGCGGGCCGGCATTCCGACGGCCAGCGAATAAGGCGGCACGTCTTTGGTCACCACAGCGCCAGCGCCGGTGCGGGCGCCAGCGCCCAGTTTCAAAGGCGCAACCAGCATGGTGTCGCTGCCGATAAAGGCATCTTCGCCAATTTCCGTCGGATGCTTGCGTTCACCGTCGTAGTTGCAAGTGATGGTTCCGGCGCCAATGTTGGTGTTGGCGCCAATGCGAGCGTTGCCAATGTAGGAAAAATGTCCCATCTTGACGCCCGGGCCGAGGTACGAATCTTTGACCTCGCCGAAATTTCCCATGTGGACGCCGGCAGCCAGATGTGCGCCGCGGCGCAAACGGGCGAAAGGCCCCATGTCTACCCGGTCTTCCACCACCGCGCTTTCCAGCACCGAGGCCAAAATGCGGCAGTCCGCGCCAATGCGGCTGTCGCGCACGATGGTGTTCGGGCCGATCTCGCACCCCGGGCCGATCGTCGTTTCGCCATGCAGGTAGGTGTCTGGCCAGAGCACCGTATCGGCGTCAATTTGAACGCCAGCATCAATGTACGTCCGCGCAGGGTCGATCATCGTCACGCCGTTGAGCATGTGGCGGCGGTTGATGCGCCGCCGCA
>WGAD01000244.1 GCA_015489255.1 Anaerolineales bacterium
CGCACAAAAGAAGTCATGGCCGAAAACCTGGTTGCCGAGATGGAGAATTCGCCCGATGCTTATGAAACCGAGCTGGGGGTGCGCAAGTTCATTGAATTTCTGCAATCCGGCAAACTGGAAATCAAAGCGCACCCCAGCCAGCGCATTCATGCCAAAGTGTATATCAGCCGCTTTCACGAAGATGACCGCGATTTTGGGCGCGTGATTACCGGTTCCAGCAATTTCAGCCAATCCGGCCTGCAGGGGAATTACGAATTCAACGTGGAGTTGAAGAACCGCGCCGATGTGGAATTTGCCCTGGCGAAGTTCGAGGCGCTATGGGCCGAGGCGGTGGACATTTCCGAAACCTATGTGGAAACCGTGCGGCGGCGAACCTGGCTGAACGACCAGATCCAACCCTATGACCTGTACCTGAAATTCCTGTACGAGTACTTCAAGGAAGACATCAACGCCGACCAGGAAACCACACTCTACCTGCCCGAGGGTTTTCTCGACCTGGCTTATCAGCGTCAGGCCATGGCGGCGGCCAAAAAGATTCTGGAAGCCTACGGCGGCGTCTTCCTGGCGGACGTGGTCGGCCTGGGCAAGACGTACATCGCAGCGATGCTGGCCCAGCAATTGCCGGGGCGCAAACTGGTCATCTGTCCGCCGGTGTTGAAAGATTACTGGCGGGAGACCTTCTTTGAGTTCGGTATCGGCGGCGCCGTGGTCGAATCGATGGGGAAACTGGATGCCATTCGCCAGATGGACCTGAGCCGCTTCGATTACGTTTTCATCGACGAGGCCCATCGTTTCCGCAATGAAGGGACGCAGGGATACACCAAACTGCATGAAATTTGCTGGGGGCGCAAGGTGATCCTGGTTTCGGCCACCCCGTTCAACAACACCATTGGAGATATTTTCTCCCAGTTGAAGCTCTTTCAGGCGCCGAAGAACAGCGATATCCCCGGCGTGCGCAATCTGGAGGCCTTTTTCAAAAAGCGCCAAAAGCGCCTTGTCAGAGCGGCGGATGAGCACGGCAAAGGCTCCCCGGAATACGAGCAAACGGTCAAAGCGGTGGCCCAAGAGGTGCGCGAGAAGGTGCTCAAGCACGTCATGGTGCGGCGCACGCGCCGCGAGATCGAGCGTTTTTTCGCAGATGACATAACCAGGCAGGGGCTTGCTTTCCCGCAGGTGGCCGACCCGCAGCGCATCGTCTATCAATTCGACCAGGCCACGGAGAAGGCCTTTAATGAGACGATCCGGAAATTGCGCGGCTTTCGCTACGCCCGTTATACCCCTTTGCTTTACCTGCGCCGCCCGTTGACGGCCTTCGAAGCGCAGCAGCAGCGCAACGTAGGCGGCTTTATGAAGGGAATTCTGGTCAAGCGGCTGGAGAGCAGTTTCTTCGCTTTCAAGAACACCCTGCGCCGTTTCATCGAATCCTACGAGCGTTTCATTCAGATGTATGACGACGGCAAGGTTTACGTCAGCAAAGACGTGAACATCAACGACCTGCTGGAGCGTGATGATGAACGCCTGATCGAGCGTCTGGTCAATGAAAACCTTGTGCGCGAATATGCCGCCGCCGATTTTGAGCCGCAATTCCGCGATAAACTGAATGCCGACTTGCAATTGCTGCGCGCGGTGCAGGCCCTGTGGCAGGGCGTCAACACTGACCCCAAACTGGAGCAATTTGTGCACGAATTGCAGCATAACGACTTGTTGACCGACAAGCGTTTGATCATCTTTACCGAATCCAGCGAAACGGGCGAATATCTGGCCGAAAAACTGGAAGCCCAATTCCCCGGCAAGGTGTTGGCTTATTCCAGCAAAGGCGGCATCCATGCCGGGAAGCCCATCAGCAAGGCCGAGGCCCGCCTGAAAATCCGCGAGAATTACGACCCCAACTTTCACAAGCAACGCGACGATGTCCGCATCCTGATTTCCACGGATGTGCTGGCGGAGGGCATCAACCTGCACCGCGCCAACATCGTGATTAACTACGATTTGCCCTGGAACCCCACCCGCGTGTTGCAGCGCGTCGGGCGCGTCAACCGCGTGGGCACACAACACCAGCAGATTTACATCTTCAACTTCTTCCCCACCAGCCAGTCGGATGCCCACCTGGGGCTGGAGGAGAACATCAAGGCCAAAATTCAGGCCTTCCACGACATGCTGGGCGAAGACGCCAAATATCTGACCGATGAAGAGGAAGTTGCCCAGCACGAACTCTTTGGCGACCGCCTGTACCGCACGCTGACCCGCAAAGAGACTTACGAAGGCGAGGGGGAAGGCGAACGCTCGGAACTGGAGTTCCTGCAGGTCATCCGCGCGGTGCGCGACCAAGACCCCCAGCGCTTCGAAAAGATCAAGCGCCTGCCGAAGAAGGCCCGTTCCGGCAAGGACGCGCCCGCCCTGGACGGGGAGGCCCTGGTCAGTTTCTTCCGGCGCGGGCGGCTGAAGAAATTTTACCTGACCGACGCCCGCGGTACGCGGGAACTCACCTTCCTGGATGCCGCCGATCTGCTGGCCTGCCCGCCGGACGCCGCCCGCCGACCGATCCCCAAACGCTATTACGACTGGCTGGCCGCCAACAAGGATACCTTCGCCGCCGATACGCACCCTGAAAGCGAAGCCCAGCAAGCGGCACGCGGCGGGCGTTCCAATGCGGACTGGGTTTTGCGCTATCTCAAATCCATCCGCCGCCACCCCAAATTCACCGACGAAGACGAGACTTACATCCGGAACGTGATAACCGCCTTTGGGCAGGGCATCGTGCCCAGGCAGACCAGCCAGGCCCTCAAACGCGCCCTGGAAAGAGAACCCGACCCGCTGAAAGCCCTGGCGCTGCTGCGCCAGCATTTGCCCAATAGCCTGATTGACGCGCCCCGCAACGCCCAACGGGCGGAACGCGCGCCGATAGAGGTCATCCTTTCATCCTTTTTGAACGGGGGTGCAGCCCAATGAACCGCCAGGACGCCATAGGCTTGATCCGCGAGACCTTCGAAAACCCCTTCGACGAAGCCCGTTTTACCCGCTTTGTCCGCGAACTGCTCAACGACTTGCAAACCGGCCCCGAAGCGCAATTCTCGTATGCGGGCCAATACATCAGGCAGGCTTACCGCGATTACGTCCACCGTTACGACCGCCTGGGCAAATATACCGACCCGGCCGGCTACCGCCTGGACGTGCTGGTGGTGTACCTGAAGAAAACCTCCAGCCTGGAGCGCGCCCGCACCATGCAGCGCAACTTTGTCGCCGATTACCTGCGCAAACGCGATGCGAAAGACGCAGCCCTGGTGGCCTACGTGGTCGCTGGCGAACCGAACTGGCGGTTTTCCTTCGTGCGCATGGATTATCAGC
>WGAD01000245.1 GCA_015489255.1 Anaerolineales bacterium
GGACTGGGGCGAGCCGCTCGGCCTGGGCGCGCTGACCCTGGTCACCGTGCTGGCCGCCGCCGGCCTGGGCGCGCTGACCGCCGCCTTCGCCCGCGACGGCAACCAGGCCGGCCTGATCGGTTCGCTCATTTCGCTGGTGTTCGCTGTTCTCGGCGGCAATTTCATCCCCCTGCAAACCGTCCCCGCCTGGCTAGACAGGTTGAGCAAGGTCACCATCAATCGCTGGGCGCTGGATGGTTTTGTCGTCCTGGGGCTGGATCGCGGCGGCCTGGCCGATATCCGGCCTCATCTCGCTGCCCTGCTGGGCATGTCGCTGGCCTTCTTTCTCCTCTCGCTGCTCGGTTTCAACCGCCGCTTCGTCCGCTGACCCCCGGAGGGTATGCCATGAAAACCCTGACCATTGCCGCCGCTTACTTGAAGCAAACGTTCCGTTCACGGGCTGTTTTGCTCTTTTCGCTGCTCATGCCCCTGTTGTTCACCGTCGTCCTCGGCCTTGCCATGCAAGGGCTGGGGCCAACGGAGGGGCCGCGCCGCTGGACGCTGCTGCTCGCCGACGAAGACCGCTCCGATCTCAGCGCCGCGCTCATCGCGCAGTTGCAGGCCAACGAAGCCATTCAATTGCAATCAGTTTCGGCAGACGAATTGCCCGCCCGGGTGGAAGACGGTCAGGCCGCCGCTGGATTGCACATTCCAGCCGGATTTGCCGCCGCCATTCACAGCGGAGAAGCCGCGCCCCTTCATTTTTACCACTCGGCGCAAAACGCGCTCGCGGCCCAGGCCTTAGCCCAAGCCGTGCAAACCGCGCTTTCTGCGTTGGAAAGCGCCCTCAACGCCCGCCTCATCGCCCGGCAAGCGCTGGCGGCCAGCGGATTATCTGCCGTGGAGATTCCTCTTTCCGCTGAACAACCCGCCCCTGTGCTCACCGTCCGCGCGGCGCCAGTCACCCGGCTGGTTGAAACGGACGTTCCGATCGGCGCGGCACAAGCCTCGCCGGGGATGCTGACGATGTTCGTGCTCTTCATGACCCTCGGCGGCGGGGCCTCGCTGCTCGTAGAGCGGGAACGCGGCACCCTGCGGCGGCTGCTGGTCATGCCGGTCCGCAAGAGCGAACTGCTGGGCGGGAAATTGTTGGGCATTTACCTCAGCGCGCTCATTCAAATGGCGCTGATGGTGGTCTTCGGCGCCGGCGCCTTGAACGTCAACTGGGGGCAAGACATCACCGCCCTGACCCTCATGCTGTTGAGCTACGGGTTCTCCGCCACCGCCCTCGGCATGATGCTCGCTTCCCTGGCGCGCACCGCCGCCCAACTGGACGGGCTGAGCACCATCGTCGTCCTGGCGCTGGCCGCCCTCGGTGGCGCCTGGTGGCCGATAGAAATCGTCCCGCCTGCCATGCAGAAGATAGCGCAAGCCCTGCCCACCTACTGGGCGATGCAAGGATTTCAGGACCTCATTTTGCGCGGGCTGGGGCTGCCCGCCATCCTGCCAGAGGCCGCCATCCTGGCCGCCTTTGGCCTGGCCTTTCTGGCCGTTGGCCTGTGGCGTTTTCGCTTTGAATAAAGCGCACATCCGCTATAATGTGACCATGTTCCGCTCTCTGCGCACCCGCCTGGACGCCTCTCTCGATCGCCTGTCCTACTATGCAACCATCTACGCCGTCGGGTTGGCCGGTTTGGGCTTCATCTGGCAAACGCCCTCCCCCGGCAGCCGTCAAATCTGGCTGACCGGCATGGTCGCGGCTTATATCTTGCTCAGCACGGTTGGCATGTCGCCGCGCATTTACCGCCAGGGCCGCCGCAACATCCACCTCCTCCTGGCGGTGAAGAGCCTGTTGGTCATCGCCCTGGTCTGGCTGGAACCGCACACGAACTTCTTCATCATCTGGTTCTATTTGCAAACCGTGTACGCCCTGATCACTTTGCCGCCGCGAGAGGCCTACTTCTGGCTGGCCGCCCTCGCCCTGAGCACCCTGGGGCTTCTCGTCCACGCCTACGGCTGGGCAGGCGGAATCAGCAGCGCGCTGATTTACATCAGCGGGTTCTTTTTCTTCGGCGCTTTCGCCCGCCTCACCCGCCAGGCGCGCGAGGAAAAGATGAAGAGCGAGCGCCTGCTAGCGG
>WGAD01000246.1 GCA_015489255.1 Anaerolineales bacterium
TCAAGAGTCGCTTGTCACATTGCTTGGGCGTCATGGAGATGATGTTTCCAAACTGGTCAGGCGCTTCGGCATGGAAGGCGCCGAGTTGCTGGCGAAGCACCAGGATGAAGCGGTAGAATTCCTGGCAAAGCATCAAGAAGATGGCGCTCAGCTGTCCCGATATGTGCAGAACGTGGTTGACGTTGACCTGGCGAATCTCGATTTGGAGCAAGGTTATCAGGTCAGCGGTTTGGCGCAGGAGTTTGAGATGCCCATTGCGATCACAGGGCGTTGGGCAGACACGCCGGCGGAGAAGGCTTTGAGAGAACAGGCGGTTGAGGCAATGGAATCCCTCGTGGCGCAGGGAGTGGATGTTGATGAAGCCAAACGGCTGATATCCGCCCAATTTGGCATAGATGCATTTCAGGTTAAGAGATCTGGGCAAAGCCGTGTGCAAGACTTGGACGCATTTATCCCCAAAGACATTTGGGACAGGCTGCCAGAGAGCAAGAAGGCTTCTATAAGAGAAAAGTTGCGCACCCTTTTCAAGGCAGATGTGGTAGATTTTTATCAAGACATTCCTTTGGAAAAAGTACCAGAGGGCTGGCCTGATCCACGCCGCCATCTGCCCAGAGGAGCGATTCTTTTCAACCCTGATGGTACGATAGTACATGATTTGTTAGGAAAGTAAAGCAAGGAGGTGAAGCATGGAACCGGAGAAATTGCTGGAATATCTCGGATATGAGGTCGAAGAGAATGGCAGATTGGTGGTGATTTACAAAACGATGGACGAGTGGGAGCGTGAAAGAGATACAAAATTCCACTATTATTACGATGAAAAAACAGGCATCCTCTATGGTGATTACCCGGTAGAAAAAGTCTTATTACCCATCGGGAAGGCCACAACGGTCGAGAAGGCTGTCTTGATTGCGCGTTGGGAGCTTGAAAGGCTATTCCGGGATAGGGCTTATAACATGCAGCAATCGCGGCGTGTAACTGAGTTAATGTACAGAAAGGACAAAGAAGGGGTATGGCGGCGTCAGCAATATATCTGCTACAGCCCGGAAGAAGAGGAACGTATCCTACAGGAACAGGCGAAGATACTGGCACAGCAAGACAAAAAGGCCGGTATGGGTGGAGAAGGTGGAGATTGAGGCAATCTGCGTCCCGCGCTTTGCGCGATGAGAACCCCGGCTGTCTGTTTGGGAACGAAACACTCCCTGCCTCCTGGCAGAGATCGATACGCCCCCTTCCTGAACCGGCTCTTCCACGCTGCGGTGGTGACGTCCGCCGCGCAGCGGGTCAAAGCGGCCTGGGAGCGGCGTCAGGCCCGCGCCGCCCCGTAGCGCGAAATTCATTTCGCGCCCCTGATGACGCTGGTTAAGTAACCTGAATTGCGGATAAGGAGAATGGGTGTCATGGCGAGGGCGCATCGCGCCCGAAGCCATCTCCCGACAAAACGGATACCTGTTGCTAATCCGCAACTCGGGTTACATAGCACAGGGCCCTGAAAAGGCTGTACGCGCATACGCCCCTTGGATGGTTTCAATTAACCGCTTCTTCGCGCTTATCTGGTGGGTAGCAGCCTTCGGGTTTACCGTTTCCTTTCCGCCAATTTTGGCAGAAGGGGGCTGAACATGGCAAAACACCGTTGCCAGGGACGTTGCATCAAGCGGATGCCTGGTCTTTATTGCCAAAATACAAAAGTGCCAGGATAATTACCCACACCGTAAGGCGGATGCTCATGGCGCGCAAACTGTCAGAAGCGACCACATCACGATAAGCCGTCAGCAACACCCCCAGGACGGTGATATGGGCAGCAAACGTAAGCACTGCGGCAGTCCAGGAAAAGCGGGAGCGCTTCCAGATGAGCACAGCGGTCACTGCGGCGCTCAGAACCCCCATTGTAAAATTGTAATAAGGCAGCCAGTTGATCACATAGTAATCCATCTGCTTGCCCAAAAAGATGACCTGACCTCCGGCGAAGATGGCCATGCCACCGATAATGAAAGCCAAAACGGCTGCAAAAGTCTGTCGTTTCATGAGGTTTCCTTTCTTGGCTTGTGTCCAAGTGTAACATGAATTGCTAGCAGGATATCGTTAACCTAAATTGCGGATAAGGAGGATGGGTGTCATAGCGAGGGCGCATCGCGCCCCAAGCCATCTCCTACATCGTCATACAGGGGATTGCTTCGCTCCTTGCGGTCGCTCGCAATGACAAAACGGATATCTGTTGCTAATCCGCAACTCGGGTTTGAGTAGGGTGCGCAGCAGCCGCACAGAAACCAGCGGTTTGACCCGCGCCGTTGGCTTCGCCCTAATCAGCCAACGGGCGGCCCCGTAACGCAAAATTGATTTCGTAAAAGATGGTTTCCATTCCACGCTGTGGGTGACCGGCGGTTGCTTAAAAAATCGGATCCCAGGGGAAGCGATACAAGAAACCCAATGCGCCTTGCCGGTAGCGCAAGACGATGCGTTGCGACCGACGAATAAGTATACACTGTATTGGTGGCAGAACGCGGGTGCCGAGTTCTGGGTGCCTGGCTTTAATGCGCAGAAAGCATTGGCCGTAAGCCAGATAATAGGGGTAAAAATCAAGGATTTCAAAAGGCTGTCGGCGGACTTGTTGCCCGCCTGTGGGTAGCAAATTCATCAGTTTGGCCAGCCCGCGAATGGCCGCTCCCCAGGCAACCGTCACAAGAAGCGTCATCGCAGTCATCGGCTGGATGAGCCAGCAGACCAGCAGAATGCCTCCCAGGAGTATTTGTAATCCTGTCCCATAAAAACGGATGGGCAGGAAATGCGCTTGCACAGAGGCCAGGTGTTTCTCGAACGCAAACATCCACCGGGGGAGTTCACTGGCAATTGTAAAATCGACCAGGATCAGAAAAAACAGGAAATACCACAGAATGTCATTCACGTTCTTTGCTCCAGCAAGATTTGCGGCCAGCGGTGCGGCGGGCGGGGGGCGGCCAGCATGGCATCCAGGGATTGTTGCAGCGCGCGGACGTGCACCCCGGCGGTCACCGGCGGCCATTTGTCCAGCCACTTGCGGCTGCGGTCGCGCACCAGGGCGGCCCCGCGCAGGTTGCCGCGCTGCAAATGCAGGCAGGACACGCTGACCTGCAGCAGCCCGCGGTACAGGTCGCGGACCGGGTGGTCGGTGGCCCGCCAGGCGTCTTCCAGCGCTTCGTGGGCCTCGAAAAAGGCTGCCGCGTTGAAGAGCCGGATGCCTTCCAGGGCTTCGGTTGCCAGGCGGAAAGGCGGCAGGCCCGCCAGCCAGGCCTGCGCTTCATCCGGATGCCGGAAGCGCAGCGCGGGGGCCTCCGCAGCGGCCAGCAGGTCGGGGTATTCGCGGGCATGACGCCGCAGCGAATAGGCCTGCCAGGCGAAGAGCGATCGTTTGCGATTCCACAACTGAAGGTGCGGCCAAAGCCGTTCGGTGTTGCCGTTCCAGAGCTTCTGACGGCTCAACCCGCGGGCGAGCGTGCGGCGCAGCAGGCGCGGGAAGACGATGCGCCAGGGGTAATCGAGCCAGATGATCAGATTGGCTTGCGGCCAGACCAGGTCGCGGACTTTGGAGTAGTTGCCATCCAGCACCCAGGCTGGGGACGAGGCGGCAGCGGCCGCCCGTCGGCGGAACGTCTCTTCGGGGACGGGCGTCCAGCCTGTCCCCCAGTGCAGCGCGTCCAGCTCAACGTGTGGGATGGCCAGCCGGGCGCTGACCTGCCGGGCCAGGGTGGTCTTGCCGCTACCGGTGACGCCCAGCAGCACGATTTTCGGGCGGTCGGGGATCATGGGGCGTATTATAATCGGCTTGCGGTTCAATTTTCTTGAGGAGAACAAGCATGGACTGGCTTCCTGACGATCAGATTCTGCCGCTCAGCCGTGAACACGTCTTCTGGACGTGGTCGGCGCAGGCGGAAGTGGACCCGATTCCGGTCAAACGCGCCGAAGGCGTCTATTTCTGGGATACGGACGGCAAGCGTTACCTGGACTTCAACTCGATGACCATGTGCGTCAACGCCGGACACGGCAACCGCAAGATCATCGCCGCCATTCAGGAGCAACTGGAGCGCTTGCCCTACGCCGCGCCGGGCATGGCAACCGACATCCGCGCGCGGGCGGCGCAGCTGGTGGCAGCCCACACCCCCAGCGGGGCGCTGAAGAAGGTGCTCTTCACCCTGGGCGGCGCGGACGCCAACGAAAACGCGGTCAAACTGGCGCGGGCCTACACCGGACGCCACAAAATCCTGACGCGCTACCGCTCCTATCACGGCGCCACCGCCGGCGCCATGGCGCTGACTGGCGACCCGCGCCGCTGGGTGTGGGAGCCGAACCTGATGCCGGGCGTGGTGCATTTCCTCGACCCCTACCGCTACCGCTCCACCTTCCACCGCAACCGCCCCGACGTTTCCGAAGAAGAATTCACCGCCGACTACCTGGCGCACCTGGAAGAGATCATCCAATACGAAGGCCCGCAGACCATCGCCGCCATCCTGCTGGAGACGGTCACCGGCACGAATGGCGTCATCATCCCGCCGGACGGCTATTTGCAGGGCGTGCGCGAAATTTGCGACCGCTACGGCATTGTGATGATCGCCGATGAAGTGATGAGCGGCTTCGGGCGCACCGGCAAATGGTTTGCCGTGGAGCACTGGGGCGTGACGCCCGACATCATCACCATGGCCAAAGGACTGACCTCGGCTTACGCGCCGCTGGGGGCGGTGGCCATGAAGCCCGAAATCGCTGCCCGCTTCGATCACGAGACCTATCAGGGCGGCCTGACCTACACCGCGCATCCGGTTTCGCTGGCCGCGGCGGTGGCCAACATTCAGGTGATAGAGGAAGAAGGCCTGATCGAACGCGCTGCGGCGCTGGACCCTGTGCTGCGGGCCGGGCTGGAACGCCTGCGCGACAGGCACCCCTCGGTGGGCGAGGTCCGCTCCATCGGCCTGTTCGGCATCCTGGAACTGGTCAAAGACCGCCGTACCCGCGAGCCGCTTTCGCCCTGGAACACCACCAACGCCCCCATGAAGGCGCTGCGGCGCTTCTGCCGCGAAAACGGCCTGTTCCTGTACACCCACTGGCACACCGTGTTGGTCATTCCGCCGCTGGTCATCACGCCGGCGCAATTGCAAGCAGGGCTGGACGTGTTGGACGCCGCCCTGGAGATCACCGACCGGGCGCTGGATGATTGAAAAATATGCGTTTTATAAGAAATACCCCCCTGTAACTTTTTAGGCAGGGGGGCATCTGATAAAATGGCAGCGCAATCGTTCCAACAAACCCAATCCTTGCTAAGGAGTGTAACCATGAGCGACATGAACATTCAACCCCTGGGTACTCGTGTGCTGATTCGCCCGATCGAACAAGAAGCCAAGACCTCTAGCGGCATTTTGCTGCCGGAAACCGCCAAAGAGAAACCCCAAATGGGCGAGGTGATCGCCATCGGCGACGAAACCGAAGATATCCCCGTGGAAGTGGGGCAGAAGGTGCTGTTCCCGAAATACACCGGCACCGAAATCAAGATCGACGGCGAGGAACACCTGATC
This sequence comes from Anaerolineales bacterium, assembly GCA_015489255.1. Taxonomy (GTDB): domain Bacteria; phylum Chloroflexota; class Anaerolineae; order Anaerolineales; family Villigracilaceae; genus S143-42. The sequence continues at coordinate 5,535 of WGAD01000246.1, forward strand.
ATGGAAGCCAGCGACCTGTTGGCGATCGTCAAATAAACGCCTCTGCTGGTTTTCTCAATCAACGTCATGGGACGGGATGGCTGCCAACGCGCAATCATCCCGTTTTTTCTGATTTACCGGTATCATAGACATACACCAAGGAGGTGAACCCATGTTTTCCTTGAATATGTCTGGCAGCAGCCAGGCAGATGCAGATACCCTCTATGATGTGATCATCGTAGGCGCTGGTTCCGCTGGCCTGACGACGGCCATTTATACCAGCCGCGATGGCTGGAAGACGCTGGTGCTGGAAAAGGCCAGCGTGGGCGGCCTGGCGGCTTCTACCCACCTGATTGAAAACTACCCGGGTTTCCCGGAAGGCGTGGAAGGGCCGGAACTGATGGAAAAGTTCCAGCAGCAGGCCGAACGCTTTGGCGCCCAGGTAGTCGATTTCGATGAGGTCACCCAGATAGACAAGGGGGCGGATGGCATCTTTACCTTGCACACCAGCGAAGGCCAGACCTTTAAAGGCCGGGCGGTGTTGCTGGCAACGGGCAGCCAGCCGAAAAAACTGGGCATCCCGGGCGAGGCGGAATTCGCCAACAAGGGCGTTTCCTATTGCGCCACCTGTGACGGCCCGCTCTACAAAGACGAGGACGTGGTGGTCATCGGCTGCGGAAATTCCGGTTTGCAGGAAGCCGAAATCTTGCTGCAATACGCCAAAAGCGTGACCTTCGTTGAATTTCTGGATCACTCCATTGCCGAAAAAGTTTTGCAAGACCGTGTGCAAGGCAACCCCAAGACCAAATGCCTCTTCTCGCACATAGCGGTGGAAGTGAAAGGCGACCAATTTGTCAAGGCGGTGGTGGTCAAGAATCGCGAAACAGGTGAATTGACCGAAATCCCCGCCAAGGCGGTCTTCATCTACGTCGGCTACCAGCCGGATACAGATTTCGTCAAAGGGCTGGTCGATTTGAACGACTACGGCTACATTATCACCGATCGCCACATGCGCACCTCGGTGCCGGGCATCTTCGCGGCGGGCGACGTGCGCGCCGATAACCTGGCACAGGTTGCGGTGGCGGTGGGCGATGGCGCCAAGGCGGCAGTGGCCATTCGTGAATATTTGCAAAATTCGAACCAGGCGTAAGGAGTGCAACGATGAACGCCAAACTTCCTGTCCGCCAGGTGGACGCCCTGGTGATCGGCTCCGGGCCGGCAGGCCTTTCTGCGGCCATTTATCTTTCTCGCGCCAACCTGAACACGGTGGTGCTTTCGGGGATGGACCTGGGCGGACAGGTTTCCATTACCTACATGGTGGAAAACTACCCGGGCTTCCCGGATGGCATTTCCGGTGAGGGGCTGGTGGAAGCCTTTCGCACCCAGGCGGAGAAATTCGGCGCCGAGATCGTCTTCGACGTGGCCGTGGAAGTGGATTTTTCGCGGCGCCCCTTTGTGGTCAAAACGTATGGCGAAGAGATCCACGCCCGCACGGTGATTGTGGCGACCGGCGCCACCGCCCGTAAACTGGACGTCCCCGGCGAGGAAGCCTTTACCGGGCGCGGCGTCTCCTATTGTGCCACTTGCGACGGACACTTCTTCCAGGGGATGGACGTGGTGGTCGTCGGGGGCGGCGACAGCGCCGTCGAAGAGGCGCTTTTCCTGACGCGTTACGCCTCCTCGGTGACCATCATCCACCGCCGGGATCAGCTGCGCGCCAGCGCTTTGCTGCAAGAGCGTGCCCGCGCCAACGATAAAATCGCTTTCATCTGGAATACGGTGGTCACCGAAATCCTGGGCGATGAAGCGGTTCATTCGCTGCGGCTGAAGAACGTCCAGACGGGTGAAGAATCCCTCCTGGAGACGAAAGGCGTCTTCATCTTCATCGGCCACACGCCGAACACAGCGCTTTTCCAGGGGCAGCTGGAGATGGACGAACGCGGCTACCTGGTGGTGGACGCACGGATGCACACCAGCGTGCCCGGCGTGTTCGCAGCGGGCGAAGCGGCAGACCCGCATTTTCGCCAGGTGATCACCTCGGCGGGCATGGGCGCTGCGGCGGCGATGGAAGCAGGCCATTACCTGGAAAACGAGCGTTAACGAACAAACAGGGCGGAGGCATTTCCGCCCTGTTTGTTCGTAACCCAGAATATGTGACAAAAAGAACTTTGCAAGCCCGAGGCTTTATGTTATATAGGGTATTGCCATTGGATTTTCGTCATTTCATCTAAACCTGGAGGAGACACATGGCTAAAGTTTCTATTATCGGCGCGGGTATGACGGGTTCCACCACCGCGCATTGGCTGGCGGAAAAAGAAATCGCCGATATCGTTCTGGTGGATATCGTTGAGGGGATGCCGCAGGGCAAGGCGCTGGACCTGCAAGAGGCCATGCCCATCATCGGCAAGGATGTGAAAATTGTCGGTTCAAACGGCTACGACGAGACCGCCGGTTCGGATATCATCGTCATTACCGCCGGTTTGCCGCGCAAACCGGGCATGAGCCGCGAAGACCTGCTGGCCAAGAACGCAGACATTGTGACCTCGGTGGTCAAAGAAACGGTCCAGCGTTCTCCCGATGCCATTTTCATCATCCTGACCAACCCGCTGGATACGATGTCTTACCTGACGATGAAGGTCGGCAACCTGCCGCCGGAGCGCGTGATCGGGCAGGCTGGCATCCTCGACTCGGCCCGTATGCGCGCCTTCGTGGCGATGGAAACCGGCGTCAGTGTGGAAAACATCAATTGCTACGTGCTGGGCGGCCATGGCGACAGCATGGTGCCTCTCACCCGCCATTCCAACATCGCCGGCGTGCCGCTGCGCGATTACATCCCGGCAGACCGGCTGGAGGCCATCGTCCAGCGCACGCGCAAGGGTGGCGGCGAAATCGTCAGCCTGCTGAAGACCGGTTCGGCTTTCTACGCGCCTTCCGCGGCGATCGTCCAGATGGTCGAAGCCATTCTCAAAGACAAGCACCTCATCGTCCCCTGCGCGGCCTACATGCAGGGTGAATATGGCCTGAGCGACATCTTCTTCGGCGTGCCGACCATGCTGGGGCGCAAGGGCGTGGAAAAGATCATCGAATACGATCTGGACGAAGAGGAAATGGCCGCCCTCAAGAAATCTGCCGAGGCGGTTCGCAAATCGACGGAATTGCTCAAGGAAATGGGCAAAATCTAGGTTTTGGATTGACAAGCCGCTCATGTCCACATGGGCGGCCTTCCCTATCCCTGTTTCTGGAGGAGACACAATGATTCTCAAAGAAAAAATCTCTGCAATGCTGCCCGAATGGCGCGAGCGCGTGACCAAGCTGCTCAAAGAGCACGGCAGTGTGGTGGTCGGCGATGTGACCATCAAGCAGGTCTATGGGGGGATGCGCGGCGTCAAGGCGCTGGTAACCGATATTTCGTATGTCGATCCAAACTCGGGCATCCGCTTCCGCGGGCACACCATCCCCGAGGTGCTGGAAAAACTGCCGAAACCGGATGGCGCCGAGATGCCCTATGTGGGCGGCCTCTACTACCTCTTGCTGACGGGCGAATTTCCGACCAAAGAGGAGGCCGAGGCGGTTGAGGCGGAATGGGCCAAAAACGCCGAGGTGCCGGCGCACGTCTTTGACGTGCTGCGGGCGATGCCCAAAGATACGCACCCGATGGCGCTGTTTTCCATGGCCGTTTTGGCGCTGCAAGGCGAATCCAAGTTTGCCCGGCGCTACGCTGAGGGCATGAACAAATTCGAGTACTGGGATCCGGCCCTCGATGACGCCATGGCTCTGACGGCCAAACTGCCGGTGGTGGCGGCTTTCATTTACCGCTTGAAGTACAAGGATGGCGCGGAACCGAAGTACGACCCGAACATGGATTATGGCGCCAACTTCGCCCGCATGATGGGCGTTGATAACCCGGGTTACGCCGACCTGGCGCGCTTGTACTTCATCCTGCATTCCGACCACGAAAGCGGCAACGTCAGTGCCCACACCATGCACCTGGTTGGTTCGGCCCTGGCCGACCCGTACTACGCTTTCTCGGCGGCGATGGACGGTCTGGCCGGCCCCTTGCACGGCCTGGCGAACCAGAAGGCATTGGGTTTCCTGATGTCGATCCGCGACAAGTTCGGCGGTGTTCCCTCCCAGGAGCAGCTGCGCGAATTCTTGTGGGATACGCTCAACAGCGGCCAGGTGATTCCCGGGTATGGGCACGCGGTGCTGCGCGTCCCCGATCCGCGTTATGTGGCGCAGTTTGAGTTTGCCAAGAAGAATTTCCCCGATGACGAACTCTTCCGCCTGGTGCAACTGATGTACGATACCGTTCCGCCGGTGCTGCAGGAGCAGGGCAAGGCGAAGAACCCGTGGCCGAACGTGGATGCCATCAGCGGCACGCTGCAATATTACTACGGCGTGACGGAATTCGATTTCTACACCGTGCTCTTTGGCGTAGGCCGCGCCCTGGGCGTGACGGCCAACTACGTTTGGGCGCGCGCGCTGGGGCAGCCGATCGAGCGCCCCAAATCGCTGACCACGGCCATGCTGGAAGAAGCCGCCCAGAAGGCCTGACCCGTCGGCAGATTGCAATCACCAAAAACAGCCGCCGAAGTGGCGGCTGTTTTTTTGTTTTGAGAGGCGCTCAGGGGGTGGTGTTGGCGCCTTGCCAGGAAAAGACGCGCTTTTCGCTGGGGCTGCCGGCCACCGTCCAGATCGGTTCGCCGTTGTCGTCCACGCCGCTCTGGCGGACGGGGATGACCCACCAGCGCATGACGTGCGGCACATCGTCGTTGGGGCGGAAGGTCACCGGCACGATGTACTTGGTGTCGGTCACATAGTCCACCACCTTGCGTCCCTGGTCGGCGGTCACGTCTTCTACGGTCACCATGTAGGCTTCGTTGTCGCGCAGGGTGCCTAC
>WGAD01000247.1 GCA_015489255.1 Anaerolineales bacterium
CGCCGGTTGCCACGCCATACCCTGCCCGCTCCACGCGCGCAATGAGATCGGGCAAGGCCACAGCCGCGGGATCAAATTCCACAGTCGCCCGCTCGGAAGAGAGGTTGACCACGGCGGCCTCGACCCCATCCATCTTCTTCAAATTTCGTTCCACCGTCGCCACACAATTGGCGCAGGTCATGCCGGTTACCGGCAAAGTCAGTTGTTTCTTTTCGCTCATAACACCTCGCTAAAAGGCTGGCGACCCGAGCCAGGCCGCCAGCCACTCAAGTCGCTATTCAGCAACTGGGTAGTTGATTTCAGCCAGCAGCGCCTTGATTTCCGTTTCGCTGGCCGGAGAATCGAAGACAATGGTCACCTGTTTGCTCTTGGGGTCGCCATCTACCGACTGTACGCCGGCCAGTTCGCTCACTTCCATCTTGATGGTATGCACGCAATGGTGGCAGGTGATGTTGGGAATGGAATACGTTACGGTCGTCATAATAAACCTCCAGAAGTGGAAAATTTGGGAAACAGAGATCAGGCGTCGCGCCGCGCTGCTGCGCGGACGTTGCCAAGACAGCAGCGCCCCTGCGGATTGCGCACCTCGCAAGCGCACTGCCCGGCCTGGACGCCGGCCGTCACCGCCTCAACGATGCGGGAACCGCCGCCACCCAACGCCTCCCGGCGGATCGCGCCGAGGGTGTGCTGAAAACAATAACACACCAGGATCGTATCATCCTGCGGATGCTTTTGGTACACCCGCTCGCGCAGATCGGCTTCAGAAAAACACTGCCCCTCTGCATGGTAATACACCGTGGGGCAATCAGCCGTCTCGCAGAAGAAGTAATCGCCGGGGCGCAGCACGTCCAACGGACGCGCCAGCAAAGACTTGACCGTCAATCGCTCGATCTTGCGCCCCGCCCGGCCGCAAGTTGGGCAAAGAGAGCGCCCTCCCTGCTCCAGGATAGGTAGCCGATCGGCCTCACCCTTGGCGGGTGTCGTTGGGACAGCACAGCAATCATCCATATCAAACCTTCGTGGCCGTTTCAAAGACTTCCTGGATCTCCTTCAGCACCCGCTCGCGTTCCGCCGGATCGTCGCCACGGATGGCGGTAATTACGCAGGAATTGAGGTGGTCTTCCAGGATGATGCCGCTCACCTTGTTCAAAGCCGCTTCTACCGCCTGAATCTGGCGGATGATGTCAATACAATAGGCATCTTCTTCCACCATGCGGATAATGCCGCGCAAATGTCCTTCGATGGTCTTCAGTCGTCGTAAAACTTGCGGATTGCTCATTGTCTCTTCGCTTTCTACCCCCGCCCAGGGGGGTTGGGTGCACACATCCTAACACGATCAACCCACGGCGTCAAGGGTAATTCGCCTTTTCGCACCTTTGTTGTCTGCAATCGCCTTGGAGAACGCGCGCAGTTTGCAAAAACGGAACAGAAACAACCAGCGCTTCCCGTGTCTCCGCAGCTCCTGCGAGAAAAGCGCCGGGGCTGCTCGCCGTCCGCCCAGCCCTGCCCCTCCATCCCGTAAGCGCCGCCATCACCCCTTCTTCCCATTGGCCAAAAGGCGCGCCTTGCGGTAAAATTATGACGCACAGCAGGCCATAATGCGAACGGAGAGCCATAAATGACCGAAGACCGCCGCATCCGGCGCACCCAGCGGTTGCTGCACCATGCGCTGATCGAGTTGATCCTCGAACGCGGCTACCGCAACATCACCATTCAGGAAGTGTCCGCGCGCGCCGATATCGGCTATCGCACCTTTTTTCGCCACTACAACAGCCTGGACGACCTCCTCCTGGACGTCATTCAGGAAACCCTGGACGAACTGGACCGCCGCCTGGACCTCTACCGCCCGGAAAGCGACCTGGAGGGCGTGCTTCTGCACAAGAGCATCGGGTTGTTTCGCTTCGTGCAAGAAAGAGAAGCCATCTTCCGCGTCCTCCTGCTCGATGACGGCGTCCGCTTCATCATCCAGCCTTTGCTCAACCGGGCGCGTTCCCGCGCTCAGGCCGCCATTCCTCCGCGAGAAGACATTCCCGCTTCCATCGTCGCCAATCATCTGATCATCAGCACCCTGGCTCTCCTGCGCTGGTGGCTGGAGTTTGACCTCGCCTACCCACCGGAGGAGATGGGGCAATTCCTTCTGGAACTGATCATCCGTCCGCTCTGGAGCGCCATATCGCAATCATGAATGCATCCCCCTTGCTCGAAATGCGCCAGGTGGTCAAGCGCTATCGCACGCCCGCCGGCGCCTACCCGGCCCTCAAAGGGCTTGATCTGACCGTCTACCCCGGGGAATTTCTCGGCATCCTGGGGAAATCGGGTGCGGGCAAATCCACCCTGCTCAACATGATCACCGGCGTCGATCGCCCCACCGAGGGCGAAATCTGGATGCAGACGGAGGAAGGCCGCGTCGGCCTGCACCTTCTGGATGAAGACGCGCTGGCGCGCTGGCGCGGGCGCAACATCGGCGTGGTCTATCAGTCTTTTCAGCTCTTGCCCATGCTCACCCTGGTGGAGAACGTCATGCTGCCCATCGACCTCAGCGGAGATTACCACCCGCGCCTCAGCCGCCAGCGCGCACTGGAATTGCTGGATATGGTGGAACTTTCCGCCCACGCCCACAAAACGCCCGATCTCATCTCTGGCGGGCAACAGCAACGGGTTGCCATCGCTCGCGCCCTGGCCAACGACCCGGCGCTGCTCGTGGCCGATGAACCCACCGGCAGCCTCGATACCGTCACTGCCGACGCCATCTTCACGATGTTCGAGCGCCTCGTGCAGACTGGTAAGACCATCATCATGGTGACCCACGATCAAGGGCTGCTGCCGCGCTTCAGCCGCCACCTCTTCCTCCACGACGGACAATGGACCAGCCCCGAGGAGGCGCTCTCATGAGTGAACGCCAGCCCCTGATTGAGATGCAAGGCGTCGTCAAAACCTTTGTCAACGCCGCAGGACGCTTTACCGCCCTCAAGGGCATTGATTTGACCATTTACCAGGGAGAATTCGTCGCCATCATCGGCAAATCGGGCAGCGGCAAGAGCACCCTGCTCAACATGCTCACCGGCATCGATCACCCCACCGAAGGCCGCGTGCTCATCGCCGACACGGACCTCTACGCCATGAGCGAAAGCCAGCGCTCTCTCTGGCGCGGGCAGCATTTGGGCATTGTTTTTCAATTTTTTCAACTGTTGCCCACCCTGACTTTGTTGGAAAACGTCATGCTGCCGATGGATTATGTGGACATCGTCCCGCGGGGACAACGCGCCCAACGCGCGCGCGATTTATTGCACCAGGTCGGGCTGGCCGACCAGGCCGACAAGCTGCCGCTGGCCGTCTCCACCGGTCAACAGCAACGGGCCGCGATCGCCCGCGCCCTGGCCAACGACCCGGGCATCCTGATCACCGATGAACCCACCGGCAACCTCGACTCGCGTTCCGCCGCCCACATCATTGACATCTTCAGCGAACTTTCTCTTCAGGGGAAAACCATCGTCATGGTCACACACGACCCAGACATGACCCGCCGCACCACCCGCACGCTGATCATCTCCGACGGCAAACTGGTCAACGAAGCCGTGGCGCAGGCGCTGCCCCTCCTTTCCCACCGCCAAATGCGCGAGGTGGAGCGCCGCGCCCAGGAAGTTGTTTTTGCCCCGGGCGAAACCATCATCACCCGCCAGCAGCCAGTGGACACCTTCTTTATCATCACCGCCGGGCAGGTAGAAGTGACCCTGCGCAACCGCCAGGGAGAGACCGTTCTGACCCGCCTGGGCCCGGGCGATTTCTTTGGCGAAGTGGAATTGACCCGTGGCGGTCGGGCGATTGCCTCGGTGCGCGCCGCCGCAGCGGCGCCGGTGCAGGCGCTGGCGCTCTCCCGTGACGATTTCCACTGGTTGATGGACGTCTCCCCTTTGACCGCAGACGCCATCGCTCGCCTGGTGCAATCCCGTTTGCAAACCAACCGCCAGCAAAACCGCACGCGCGGCCTGTTTGGCTGGCGCAAAGGAAAGTGAACCATGCGTCCACGCTGGAAAAAAGTCCTGGCCGACCTGTGGGATAACAAAGCCCGCTCCCTGCTGGTGATCTTTTCCATCGCCATCGGCGTTCTGGCTATCGGCGTCATCACCGGAACGTACATCATCATCGATACCGACATGAGCCTCAACTATGCCGCGCACAACCCCGCTAACCTGGAGCTGCGCACCTCCAGCTTCGATGAAGACCTGTTGGCGACCATCCGCCACCACCGCGGCGTGGCTGCTGCCGAAGCCCGGCGCGTCATCCCCCTGCGTGTGCGCCCCCAAGGCGCTGCGGAATGGACAACCTTCGATGTCGTTGCCATGCAAGATTTTGCCGCCAACGAGATCAACCTGCTCACCCCTCTTTCGGGGCGGGCTGCCGCCGAACGCGGCGAAGTGGTGCTGGAAAAGGACGCCGCCGAGCGCACCGGGCTGCAGCCCGGCGACCAGATAGAGGTGCATCTGCCCGATGGCGCGATCCGCACCCTGACCGTTTCCGGCATAGTGCTCGACCCTACCACCAGCGCCGCCGATTTTCTGGCCGCGCCCCTGGCCTACATCCACCTAGATACCCTGCCCGACTTACACCAACCGCAGACTTTCAACCGCCTGTATGTCACCCTGGAGAGCGGGCAAGACGACCTGACGCACATTCGTGCCATGATGGCCGAAATCAAGCAAAAGGTGGAAAGCAACGGCTACGCTGTCGGCCTGACGCGTCAGTCTCTCACTCACCAGCATCCTCTGGCCGATATCGTCAACGCTGTGCTCGGCATTTTGCTGGCCCTGGGCGTGTTGATTTTGTTCCTCTCCAGTTCGTTGATCGCCAACACCCTCAGCGCCTTGTTGCAGCAGCACATGCGCCACATCGGCGTGATGAAGCTTGTCGGCGGTCGCAACCGCCAGATCCTGGCGCTTTACCTGGCCCTGATGCTCGCCTTCGGCGGCCTGGCCTTGGCCATTGCCGTCCCCCTGGGTGGACGCGGCGCCTACGCCCTGGCCGATTTCACCGCCGAGGAGCTGGGGTTCACCCTGCAAGGGTACCGCATTGTTCCGCTGGCGATGGGCGTCCAGGTGCTGGTTGGCATCCTCGTCCCGCTGATCGCCGGCCTGGGGCCCGTGATCAGCGGCACCCGCGTCACCGTGTTGCAGGCGATCAGCGGCGTGCAATACGCCAACCAGCAGGACGGCTGGGTCGAACGCACCCTGCTGCGCCTGACATCCGGCCTGGATCGCCGCGGCCTGCACATTCCGCAACCGATCCTCTTGTCCATTCGCAACACCTTTCGCAACAAGCGCCGCCTGCGCCTGACCCTTTTCACCCTGACGATGGGCGGGGCTATCTTCATCTCCGTCTTCAATGTGCGCGTCAGCCTGTATCGCTTTGTGGAGCAAACCGGCAACTATTTCCTCGCCGATGTGACGCTGGATTTCAATCGCTCCTACCGCCTGGACAAAGTGGAATCATACATCATGCAAGTCCCCGGCGTAGAGGCCGTAGAAGGCTGGACCTATGCCAATGCCCAACTGCTCACATCCGATGGCCGCACCGCAGACAACATCAACATCCTGGCGCCGCCGGCCCGCTCCACCCTGGTTGAACCGCTGCTGGTCGAAGGCCGCTGGATGCAGCCCGGCGACGTGCGAAAAATCGTCATCAGCGAAAGCATTTGGGATTACTACCCCGACTTGCACAGCGGCGACACCCTGCGCCTGAAGATCAACGGCAAGGAAGAAGAGTGGGAGGTGGTTGGCATTTTCAAATTTGTGGGCATCGAGGGCCTGCTCGGCTACACGCCCTATGAGTATCTCTCCCGCATCAAGCACACGGTCAATCGGTCTTATTCGTACCGCGTCGTCACCCTCTACCACGACCGCCCCTATCAGGAGGCCATGAGTAAGCGCCTGGACGCCTACATGCGCGACCAGGGGTTCGACGTGCACCAGGCGCGCGCCGGGTTGTCCTCGCTGGACGACGCCTCCGACAGCCTGGATGTGCTCATCACCTTCCTGCTCATCATGGCCTTGCTGACTGCATCGGTTGGCGGCATGGGGTTGGCCGGCACCATGGGGATGAACGTCCTCGAACGCACCCGTGAAATCGGCATCCTGCGCGCCATCGGCGCCACCGACGCCCGCATCATGGGGCTGGTCATCGCCGAGGGGATGTTCATCGGCCTCATTTCCTGGGCGCTGGCCGTTGCCCTCTCTTTTCCTTTCTCCTACCTGTTGTCCGGCATCGTCAGCCGGGCGATCTTCAACACGCCCATCGAGGTCATCTTCACCCCCCTGGGCTTCGGCCTCTGGCTTCTGCTGGTCATCGTCCTTTCCACCATCGCCAGCACCTTGCCCGCTCGCAACGCCGCCCGCCTGACCATCCGCGAAGTTCTGGCCTATGAATAAATCACGAGGTGAGTCTATGAAATCCGCCCGCTTGTCCCCCTTGTTTGTGCTCGTCCTGGCGCTTCTGCTCAGCGCCTGCGGCAACCAGGAAGCCGCCACCCCGCCGCCCATGCCCGACCTGGCGCCGCCCGCCGAGATCATCGTCGAGGGGCATATCGTCCCCGCCCGTGAGGTGACCCTGTCCTTCGCCGTGCGCGGCACCGTCGGCGAGATCCTCGTCGCCGAGGGGCAGGAAGTCCGCCGGGGAGAGGTACTCGTCCGCCTGGACGACCGCGCCC
>WGAD01000248.1 GCA_015489255.1 Anaerolineales bacterium
CTCTGCCTCGCCGCCTGCAACGCGCCGCAGCGCGCCCCCCAGGCATTGACCTTCGATGGAAACCGCGCCCTGGCCCACGCGCAGGCCCTCACCGCCCTCGGCCCACGCGTCCCCGGCAGCCCCGCGCACCGCCAGGCACAAGACTATCTGCGCACGACGCTGGAGGCCGCCGGTTGGCAAGTGAGGCTGCAACAAGGCCAGGCCATGGGGCACTCCGTAGTCAACCTGTATGCCTTTCGCCAAAGCGAGCGGCCACCCGACTTGCTGTTCGGCACCCACTACGATACCCGTCCCCTCGCCGACCGCGAAACGCCAGCCCGGCAAGCCACGCCGATCCCCGGCGCCAACGACGGCGCCTCCGGCGCTGCCGTCCTGCTCACCCTGGCGGAGAGCCTGCCGCCCGAGCGTGATGATCTCTGGCTGGTGTTTTTTGACCTGGAAGACAGCGGCAACCTGCCAGGTTACGACTGGAGCCTGGGGGCGCAATCCTTCGTCCAGTGGCTGGAAACCCGCGGCGACCGCCCGCAGGCGGTTGTCATCGTCGATATGGTCGGAGATGCCGAGCAGGAAATTTACTACGAAGCCGCCTCCGATCCAGCGCTCAACGCCGCCTTGTGGTCTGCCGCCGCAGATCTTGGCTACACGCAACACTTCATCCCCCAGGTGCGCCACAACCTGCTCGACGATCACCGCCCATTCATCCAGGCCGGCATTCCCGCCGCCTTGCTGATCGATTTCGATTACCCCTACTGGCACACCCTGCAAGACACCCCCGACAAACTCTCCGCCGCCAGCCTCGGGCGCGTCGGCGGGGTTTTGCTGCGCTTCCTTTTTCCTGACAAAACTGTAACGGTAATCCCATAGCCAAAAAAACGGCTTTAACGTAAACTTATACCGTGACTGTACAAACCTCTCTCGCCCGCTTGCGCAACGAATGGCTGACCCGCGCCACGGAAACCCTGGCCCAGGGCGATGCCTTGCGCCGTCGTACCCGCCAGGAGCTGGCCGACTTCTTCGATACCCTGGTGCTTGCCCAGCAAGGGCAAAACCCGGCCCTGCTCGACACCTTGCTCTACCGCTGGGTCAACATTCCGGCCAGTAACACCTTCATCGGTCAGCATGAAACCGCCGCCACCCTGATCCAACACCTGGGAGAAATCATGCAGCAGACCGCCCGCGATCTACTGCCTCCCGCCGAAGCCCTCGAGGTGCTACTGGCCGTCAACCCGTATATCTTCTACGCACTGGAAAAGGCCGCCCGCTTCGCCAGCGACACCCGCGTTTCGCAAATTTCGGAAGAAATGCTATCCATCCAGCAAAAAATGCAGGAACTGGACGAGAGCAAATCCAAGTTTATCTCGGTTGCAGCCCACGAACTGAAGACCCCCATCACTTTAATTGAAGGCTATGCCGCCATGATCGCCGACATCATCCGGCGCAATAACTTCGCCGCCCCCAACCTGGAAGCGCTGATCGACGGTGTGCGCACAGGCGTCCGCCGCCTGCGCGAGATCGTGGACGATATGATCGACATCTCGCTGATCGATAACAATATGCTCATGCTCACGCTGCAACCCGTCTGGCTCAACCATATTTTCGAGTTGCTCGCCAGCGACCTGAGCGCCAGCATTGCAGAGCGCCAGCAAACCCTGACCATCGAACGGTTTGACGGCGATAGCGAAGTCTTTTTTGGCGATCCCGAGCGCCTCTACCAGGCGTTCCGCAACATCTTGCTAAACGCCATCAAATACACCCCCGATAAGGGAACCATCACCGTTGGCGGGCGATTGTTGCCCGGGTTTATCGAAATCACCATCACCGATACCGGCATCGGCATCGCTCCAGAAGACCAAAAAGCGATCTTCGAAAAGTTCTACCAGATCGGCCAGGTACAATTGCATTCCAGCGGAAAAACGAAATTCAAAGGGGGAGGCCCAGGGCTGGGGTTGCCCATTGCCCGTGGTATCATTGAGGCCCACGGCGGCACCATCTGGGTCGAATCGCCAGGGCACGACGAGGAAACCTGCCCCGGAGCTACCTTCCACGTCCTCCTGCCCCTGCGCAAAGAAGCCCAAGACCCCAAACTCTCCAAACTGGTCGCCAAAACCGGGCCACTGCGTCTCCCGCAGGGGCCAAAAGAGGCAACGGATTGAGCAAAAAGAACAAAGCTCCCCAAAGCACCCGACAACCCAAAGAACGCGCTTTTCTTGTAGGCGTTGAGCTCTCCGGCGAAGAATCCCTCCTCAGTCTGAAAGATTCCCTGGCCGAACTGGCCTTGCTGGCAGAAACCGCCGGCCTGGCCGTCGTCGGGCAGATAACGCAGCGCTTACGCCGTCCCAATCCGCAAACCTTCATCGGGCGCGGCAAGGTGGAGGAACTCAAATTCCTGCTGGAAGACACCCTCGCCCAGGTCGTCATCTTCGACGAGGAGCTTTCCCCCCGTCATCACCGCGAATTGGAAAAAATGCTGGGGGAACACGTCCGCATCCTCGATCGCACGGCGCTGATCCTGGACATCTTCGCCCAACATGCCCGCACCAGCGAAGGCATGTTGCAGGTAGAACTGGCGCAATATGAATACCGGCTGCCTCGCCTGACGCGCCAATGGACCCATCTCGTCCGCCAGGCGGGCGGCGGCGGTGGCCGCGCTGGTTCCGTGGGCGGCGTGGGGTTGCGTGGCCCGGGAGAAAAGCAGCTAGAAGTCGATCGGCGCGCCATTCGCAAACGCATTGCCACCCTGAAGGCCCGCCTGGAAACCGTCCGCGCACACCGAGAGCGCCACCGCGCCCGCCGCAAGCGCTTCCAGGTTCCGACCGTTGCCCTGGTCGGGTACACCAACGCGGGCAAATCTACCCTGCTCAACCGGTTGACAGAAGCCGGAGTCTATGTGGCCGATCAGCTCTTCGCCACCCTGGACCCAACCACCCGGCGTGTAGAGC
>WGAD01000249.1 GCA_015489255.1 Anaerolineales bacterium
CTTCCATCTTGCCTTCCGGCAGGTAGTCCACACCGGTGACCGAGGAGAGCAGGTCGTAACCATATTCATCGCGCAGGGCAGTGGCGACCTCCACCAACTGCTCCACGGGCACAATCCAACCTTCATAGCCCTTGCGCTCGTCCGCCGTCACGCCGGGGAAGCGTTCGGCCAGGTTGAGGGTATCCGTTTGGGTTTGGGTTGTCATCACAGCCTCCCCTATGCTTCTTCCGCAGCCGTTTCAGGCTGGTAGTTTTTGATCTCGTCCACCTTGCGCAGGTCAATCAGGTCGGGGCCCAGCACGGGGATCGGCACGTTGACGCGGTCTTCGCCCTTCTGATACCAGCGCACGGTCTTGATGGATTGCTTGTCGATCTTTTCCTGCAATTTAATCAGGCCGTTCAACAAAGCTTGCGGGGTGGGCGGGCAACCAGGAATGTAGACGTCCACCGGGATGAACTTGTCCACGCCCGAAACCACGTTGTAGCCCTCTTTAAACGGACCACCGCCCGAAGCGCAGGCGCCCATCGCCACCACGTATTTCGGCTCGGGCATCTGGTTGTAGAGGCGCACGATGGTGGGGATCATCTTCTTGGTCACCGTGCCGGAGACGATCATCACATCGCTTTGCCGCGGGCTGGGGCGCATCACTTCCATGCCGAAGCGCGCCAGATCGTAGCGGCTGGCCGCCGTGGCGATCATCTCGATGGCACAACAGGCCAGGCCGAACATCATCGGCCAGATCGACGAGCGCCGCCCCCAGTTGTAGATCTTATCCAGGGTGGTGATCGCCACCTGTCCCTGCAAGTCTTCGGGGATCTCGTAGCCCGGGGAATTGAGTTCGTTATTGCTCATGAATGATCTCCTCGTACCAATCTTGAAAGATGGTCAGCAAGATATCGTCGTTTGCCAACGACGGGTCATCCAAAAAGCCTGGCAGAGCCAGGATCATCTCCTGCAAGGCGTTCAGCGACAGGTTCTCCAAATCCGCCTGCGGATGCGCTGCCTTGAGGGCCAGCGCAATTTCATATGGAAATTCCCAGGATAAGGGAGTTTGCCTCATTAGGCTGGCATTATAGTCCAGCGATCGCCGCCTGTCAACGAATAAAGCAAATATATATTTGCAAATTTCGCCACTGTGAGTATAATCACCTTATGCCTGTGACAACTTCCCGCCAACGAGTTCTGAACTACTTGCAAAAACACCGCACGGCCACTGCCGCAGAAATCGCCCGTGACCTGGGGATGACGACGGCCAACGCCCGCCACCACCTGGCCCGCCTGCAAGCCGACGGCCGCATCCAGCAGATCGACCAGCGGCACACCAGCCGCCGCGGGCGGCCCGAAAAAGTGTACACCCTGGCCGCTCACCAGCTGGGAGACAACCTCCCGGAACTGGTCGTGCACGCCCTTCGCCGGTTGGAAGCTCTTTCCCCCTCCCCTCCCGTGGCGCACGCCCTGGCCGCCTCCATGCTGCCAGGGGTACAACCGCCGGCAGGAATGACGCCGCGGCTCAACGCCCTGACCAACTGGCTCAACCAGCGCCATTATCACGCCCGCTGGGAGGCGCACGCCGACGGGCCGCGGGTGATCTTTGCGCATTGTCCTTACCGCGCCCTGCTCGACGAATGGCCCGCTATCTGCCAGCTAGACGCCCAACTGCTGACGACCTTTCTTGGCGCCGAGGTCACGCAAACCGCCCGCCTGGAACCCAGCAGCCGCGGCCTGCCGCAATGCGTTTTCTTCGTCCGGCCAACCGCCGTAGTATAATCGGAGCGGTGTTCCCTACGGGAAATTTCCTACCTCACAGGAGAAAAAACGCAATGAGCCTCAGTCAACTGGCGCGATCGATCGCTGAATCGCCCACCGTCAAACTAAACGAAAAGGCCCGGCTGCTGCGTGAACGCGGTGAACCGATCATCCACCTGGGCATCGGTGAGCCAAAGAACAAGACGCCCATCAGCGCCACTTTGAGCACAGCCGCCAGGCTGCTTTCTGGCGAGGTCAAATACACCCCGGCAGACGGTCTCCCCTCCACCAAAAAGGCCATCATCCGCTACACCGAAGAGCATTACAATCGCCTGGTCGCACCGGAAAACGTCATCGTCAGCGTCGGTGCCAAACAGGCGATTTTTACGCTCCTTTACACCCTGCTCAACCCGCAAGACGAGGTGATCATCATCGCGCCGTATTGGGTTAGCTACCCGGAGATGGTCAAGATGTGCTACGGCGTGCCGGTGATCGTAACCCCGGAAGACGGCACCTTTATCCCGCGCTTTGAGGAAATTGAGCGCGCCGTTAGCTCCTACACGAAAGCCATCATCATCAACAGCCCCAACAACCCCTCCGGCGCCGTCTATCCGGAAGCCCTGATCGCCGATCTGGTCGATTTTTGCGAGCGCAAAGGCATCTACCTGATCATGGACGACATCTACCACAAACTGGTCTTCGATGGCGTCAGCGCCCCGCCGGCCTACCGCTTTACGCAAAAAGACGTAGACAGCTCGCACATTATCATCATCAACGGCGTCTCCAAATCCTACGGCATGACCGGCTTCCGCATCGGCTGGGCCATCGCCCCCAGGCCAGTCATTGAAATCATGCGCAACGTCCAATCGCAAACGGCCACCAACCCAGCCATGTTAATGCAGGTCGCCGCAGAGGGAGCCATCAACGGCATCCAGAACGTGGTCGAAAGCCTGCGGCTGTCCATGCAAAACAACCGCGATCTGCTGATGCAGGAAATGCGGGCTTTCACCGATGTTCGCTGCCCCAAACCCCAGGGCACCTTCTATGCCCTGCCCGACATGCGAGCCTACAGCCAAGACTCGGTAGCCCTGGCGAACTTTTTGCTCGACAAAGCCCGCGTCGTCACGGTGCCCGGCAAAGCCTTCGGCCTGGAAGGATACATCCGCCTGAGCTATGCCGGTTCGCCCAAAGATGTCAAGGAAGGCATCGCCCGCATCCGCTGGGCGCTGGATCCGAATGCGCCGAATGAAATCTACATCGGCGACCGCAAAATGGTGAGGGACTGGCTATGAACAACATCCTGAACATCAAAACGCCCGCCGAAGACCAGGCGGCAGCGCTCAAACCGGACTACGGCCTGAAGTTCCACGGCCTGGCCAACCTGCGCCAGGTTTATTGGAACCTGCCCCCCGAAGCGCTCTACGAAGAGATCGTCTTCCGCGGCGAAGGACGCCTCGCGGCCTCCGGCGCGGTCATCGTCAACACCGGAAAACACACCGCTCGCGCCGCTCGCGACAAATTCGTCGTTCGCGACCCCGATACCGCCGACGATATCTGGTGGGGCGAGTACAACCGTCCCTTCGACCCCCAACAATTCGAGCTCCTCTTCGACCGGATGCAGGGCTTCCTGCAAGGACGCGACCTCTTCGTGCAAGATTGCTACGCCGGCGCCGATGAAAACTACCGCCTGCCGGTGCGCATCATCACCGAATATGCCTGGCACAGCCTCTTCGCCCGCAATATGTTCATCCAACCGCAAAGCCGGGAAGAATACCTGCGCTTCAAGCCCGAGTTCGTCGTCCTCTCCCTGCCCTCCTTCCAGGGGTTCCCTCAGATCGACGCCACCCGCTCCAAGACCTTCATCGTGCTCAGCTTCGCCCACAAGATGACGATCATCGGCAACACCGGATACGCCGGCGAGATCAAAAAATCCGTCTTCACCGCGCTCAATTATCTGCTGCCCAAAGAAGGCGTCATGTCCATGCATTGCTCGGCCAACGTCAACCCGGAAGACACGGACGACGTGGCCCTTTTCTTCGGCCTCTCTGGCACCGGCAAGACCACCCTCTCCGCCGACCCCACAAGGCGGCTGATCGGCGACGACGAGCACGGCTGGAGCGATGAGGGCGTTTTCAACTACGAAAACGGCTGCTACGCCAAAGTCATCAACCTCTCGCCCAGCGCAGAACCGCAAATCTACGCCGCCGCCCACCGCTTCGGCACCATCCTGGAAAACGTGGTCATGGACCCTGTCACCCGGCAGATCGACCTGGACGACGACCGCTTCACCGAAAACACCCGTGCCTCTTACCCCCTGGTTTACATTGACAATGCCCTGCCCGAGAAAAAAGCCGGCCACCCAAAGAACGTCGTCTTCCTGACCTGCGACGCCCAGGGCGTGATGCCGCCCATCGCCCGCCTTTCGCTAGAACAGGCCATGTACCAGTTCATCTCCGGCTACACATCCAAAGTTGGCGGCACGGAAGTCGGGCTGGGGCAGGAACCGGAACTGACCTTCAGCGCCTGCTTCGGCGCGCCCTTCATGGTGCACCACCCGTATTTTTACGCCGATCTGCTGCGCCGCAAGATCGAACGCTATGGCGCCACCTGCTGGCTGGTCAATACCGGCTGGGTCGGTGGCCCGTATGGCGTCGGCAAACGCATCAGCATCCGTTACACCCGCGCCATGCTCAACGCCGCCCTGCGGGGCGACCTGGAGACGGTTGACTATCGCACCGATCCCGTTTTCGGCTTCCAGGTGCCCCGACACGTCCCCGGCGTCCCCGACGAGGTCCTCGACCCCTCCCAATCG
>WGAD01000250.1 GCA_015489255.1 Anaerolineales bacterium
GCCCACCCCAACCGCACCGTCGCCATCCTAACGCCCAGCAACGAGCGCGGCGCGCGTTTTGCCCACGCCCTCGAGGCCGCCGGGCTGCCCCACCTGGAACTGTTGCGCACCACCGATCACACCCGCCGCACGGCAGGCGCCTTGGCGACCATCTTGCGCGCCCTGGCCGAACCGCACAACGCCCGCCGGCTGGGTGCAGCCTACAAGGCCTTTCGCCGCAACTGGCGCCAGGAAAAAGATCGTCAACCCCTGCTGCGCCAAACGCGCAAACTGTTAGACAACTGCCCGGCGCTGGAAAACTACCTGGCGCCCCTGCCCGGGCAAGGCTGGCTAGACACCCTGCCAGAGGAGATGGCGGCGGAAGTCCGGCAAGAATTGCGCGACTTTCGGCAAGTGGTCCGCCGTTGGCAGCAAGCCACCCTCCTGCCCATCGATCAATTGACCCTGACCCTGGCCCAGGAATTGTTCACCGAGGCCGCAGATCTGGCCCTGGCGCACAAACTGGCCCTCCTTCTGGGGCAAATCCGCCGCGACCACCCAGACTACCGCCTGCCCGAGCTGGCCAATGAATTGACCCTCATCGCCCGCAACGAGCGCAGTTTTTCCGGCTTTTCCAGCGACAACGCCGGCTTCGACCCAGAACAATATCGCGGCGTGGTCGTGGTCGCCACCGCGCACAAAGCCAAAGGGTTGGAGTGGGATCGCGTCTATTTGACTTCGGTTAACAGCTATGATTACCCATCCCTGGAAGAAGGCGAAACGTATCGCGCCGAAAACTGGTTCATCCGCGATGAACTCAACCTGCAAGCCGAAGCCCTGGCGCAGCTGGAACGCCTGCTCCGCCCCCACGAGCATTGGGCGCCCTGGCAAGAGGGCGAGGCCAGCCGTCAGGCGCGGCTGGACTTCGTCCGCGAACGGTTGCGGCTGTTGTACGTCGGCATCACCCGCGCCCGACGCGATCTGATCATCACCACCAACAGCGGACGCAACGACAAAAACCCGGCGCTCATCGCCTTGCCGCTGCGCCAGCTGATCCAGTGGTGGCAGGAACACGGAGGCCGCTCGTGATCACCTTTTCGCAGAGCATGTTGCAAACCTATAGCCGCTGCCCGCAACAATACCGCTTGCGTTATCTTCTGCGCCAGCCCTGGCCGGCGCCAGAACGAGAACCGGCCCTGGAATATGAACGGCAGCGAAAAAACGGCGAACGCTTCCATCGCCTGGCCCAGCAAGCCCTGATCGGTCTGCCCCCGGCAACGCTCGAGCATCATGCTGCTGCCCTGGGCGAACCCCTGCTCACCTGGTGGCACGCTTTTCGCCGCGCACACGCCCCTTTACTCGCTGCCGCCGGTTCCCCCGCGTTGCGGGCCGAATACGCCATCAGCAGCCCATTGGGAGAAAACCGCCTGCTCGCCAAGCTCGACCTGCTCCACATCCACCCGCAAGGCTGGACGATCTACGACTGGAAAACCGAAGCCCGCTTGCCCACGCGCGCCGCTCTCGGCAGCCGCTGGCAAACACGGGTCTATATGGCTTTGGCTGTTCGCACCAGCGGACTGGCCCCGGAGCAGATCCGCCTGAAATACTGGTACGCAACGCATCCGGCAGCCACCCTGGAATTTGCATACACGAAAACCGCATACGAGCGCGACTGGGCAACCATTCAACGCCTGGCCGCAGAAATCTCCGCAGCCCGCGATTTTCCCCGCACCAGCGATGAACGCCTCTGTGCCTGGTGCAACTATCGCTCCTACTGCAACCGCGGCCAGCAGGCCGGAGACTGGCAACAAGCGCCCGAGGACCTCCCCGAGGAACCTCTGGACGAACTGGATTTCGAACAAATTGCCGAAATCGCCTTCTGAACCACAGGCTCAGGTATAATCCTGCCCATGAAACGCGATCTCATCTTCTTCGACCTGGACGACACGCTCTATCCGGCGGATAGCGGGTTGTGGCAGACGCTCAGAGAGCGCATCAGCGCCTATATGCACGAAAAACTCGGGATTCCCCTCGCTGAGATCCCCCGCCTGCGGGAAAAGTTCTTCCGGGAATACGGCACCACCCTGCGCGGCTTGCAGCATTTCTACCCAATCGACACAGCAGATTACCTGGCCTACGTCCACGACGTGCCGCTGGAAGATTTTATCCAGCCCGACCCGGCCCTGCGCGCCATGCTCGCGGCCCTGCCGCTGGAGCGCTGGGTGCTGACCAACGCCGACGCTGCCCATGCCCGCCGCGTGCTACACACCCTGGGCGTGGCCGATCTCTTTCAGGGGGTGGTGGACACCCTTGTCATGGCGCCCTACTGCAAACCGCAACCGGAGGGGTTTCGCGCCGCCTTGCAAACCGTCGGGCGTCCAGCAGAAGCCTGCATCCTGGTGGACGATTTGCCCACCACCACCCGCGCCGCCCGCGCGCTCGGGTTCTACACCATCCTCGTCCGCGCCACGCCGCCTGACGATCCCGCCGCAGCGGATGTTTTCGTCCCCAACGTCCTGGAAGTCGGTCGCCGCTTGCAGCACATACTGGCAGCGCCTTAAAATCCGCGGGCATCCTTTCAACCGGCTTTAATCAAACTATGCTATGCTAACCACCATTGAACGCACACGCTCTTTGAGGAGGTCATCTTGAGTAAAAAGTTCTGGCGCATCATTATCGTTACCATTATTTCCATCTCTCTCCTGGCCGGCACATTGGCCATCGGTTTCATGGCCGGCAGCGCCTACGCCTTGCGCGGTATGCCGCCAGGCCAGGTTGTCACCCAACCTGCCAATCGCCCCGACGACCAGTCGGCAGAAGGCACCCCCGCCGCTCCGGACGACATAGAAACGCTCTTTGCCCCGTTTTGGGAAGCCTGGGACTTGATGCATCAATACTACGTCGATCAACCGCTGGACGATATCGCCCTCATGCGCGGCGCGATCCGCGGCATGATGGAAGCCGTCGGCGACCCGCATACCAGTTACATGGACCCGCAAGAGTACACCGACGCCACCACCCAACTGGCAGGCGAATACGAGGGCATCGGCGCCTGGGTAGATACCAGCGGCGATTACCTGACCATCGTCACCCCCATGAAAGGCTCACCGGCAGAAAAAGCCGGTTTGCAACCCGGCGACCAGATCATCGCCATCGATGGGGAAGACATGACCGGCATCACGCCCGAGGCTGCCCGGCAAAAAGTGCTCGGCCCGGCTGGCACCACCGTCGTGCTGACCGTCTTGCGCGAAGGGCAGGAAGAACCCCTGGAGTTCAGCGTCACCCGCGCCCGCATCACCGTTCCCAGCGTTGAATCGGAAATGCTTCCCGAGGACATCGCTTACATTCGTCTGAACACCTTTGGCGAAACCACCAGCGACGAATTGCGCACACAACTGAAAGACCTGCTGGAACAAAACCCGCGTGGCATCATCCTCGATTTGCGCAACAACGGCGGCGGCTATCTGATCACGGCCGTTGATGTCGCTTCGCAGTTCATCTCGCAAGGCGTGGTGCTCTACGAACAATACGGCGACGGCACGCGCGATGAATACAAGGCACGCCGCGGCGGCCTGGCGACCGACATCCCCCTGGTGGTGCTGGTCAACGAGGGCACGGCCTCGGCCTCTGAAATTGTCGCCGGCGCCATCCAGGATTATGATCGCGGCGTCCTCGTCGGCGTGGTCACTTACGGCAAAGGCTCGGTGCAAAACTGGATCCCCCTGGAAAACGACGGTGCCGTCCGCATCACCATCGCCCGCTGGCTGACCCCCGAAGGCCGCGCCATCGACAAACAGGGCCTGACGCCGGACTTCATCGTTGAGATGACGGCGGATGACTACGAAAACGACCGTGACCCGCAGCTGGACAAGGCGATCGAAATCCTTTTGCAAACGCAGCCCTAAGCCTTCATCCGAGGAGGTGGAGCATGTATTTCGACCCGACCTACTGGCTGTTCATGGCGCCGGCTTTGCTGGCGACCTTCCTGGCATCTCAATACGTGCGCCGCAGCTATGCACGCTGGAGCCGCCAACCAACGCGCAGCCGATTGAGCGGCGCCGAGGCGGCTCAACGCCTGATGCAGCGCAGCGGACTGTATGGCGTGCGCCTGGAGATTATCCCAGGCAACCTGAACGACCACTACGACCCACGCAGCAAGACCTTGCGCCTTTCGCAAGGTGTGGCTGCCAGCGCCTCGGTCGCCGGGCTGGCTGTGGCAGCGCATGAACTGGGTCATGCGCTGCAAGATGCCGAAGGTTACTTGCCACTGCGGCTGCGCAGCGCCCTGGTGCCCGCCGTCAACATCGGCTCCAACCTGGGCTGGATTTTGATCCTGCTCGGCATCTTCCTCAACTTCACCGGCCTGGCCTGGGCAGGCGTCATCGCCTTTGCCAGCAGCGCCGTCTTCGCCCTGGCAACCCTGCCGGTTGAGTTCAACGCCTCGGCCCGCGCCCGCCTCATGCTGCGCGAAAGCGGCCTCATCACGACCGCCGAGGAGGAGAAAGGCGTCAATCAGGTGTTGACCGCCGCCGCGCTGACTTACGTCGCTGCGCTCTTCACCGCGCTCATGCAATTGTTCTACTTTATCAGCCTGGTTGGCGGCAGAAGCCGCCGCCGCTGAGCGCAAACGGGCAGCGCTGTTGCAAGGCTGCCCGTTTTTCATCTTTTCAGGCGTTTTCCAACAACACCTTCATCGTCCCGCGTTGCCGGGCGTACGCCATGGCCGCCAGCGCCTGCTCCAGGGGGTAACGCGCCTCAATCAGCGGACGTGGATCTACCAGCTCCTGCGCCAGCAAACGCAGCGCTGGCGCAAACGGGCCGCAGCGCGAGCCGACCACCGTCCATTCATTCACCACCCAGGGAGACAGGTTCAGCTGCGCCTCGCCCGCATAGGTCGATTTCAACACCAGGCGCCCACGTGGACGCAGGGCGCGCTGTGCCAGCGCCAACCCGCTGGGCGCACCAGTCGCCTCGACGACCACATCCCAGGCGCGCGGGGTGATGTCCTCAGCAGCCAGCAAATGCACCCCCAGGGGGCGCAGTAAATCTTGCTGATGGGCGTGGCGCGCCACCACCGCCAGATCGACGCCCGTCAGACGCAACACGCGGGCGATGATCTGCCCCAGGCGTCCAGCGCCGAGCAGCAGCACCCGGTCACTAGGGTGCACATGCACCGCCTCCAGGATTTCCAGCGCCGCCGCCAGCGGCTCGGTGAACACTGCCGCCTCGTCTGGCACGTTGTCTGGTACGCGGTGCAAATTCTCCAACGGCAGGCTCACATATCCGGCATGAGCGCCATGGCGTCCCAGAATGCCCAGCACACTGCGGTTTTCGCAATGGGTGGGCATATTGGCGCGGCAGGCCGCACAGTTTCCGCAGGCAGCATTGATCTCGCCCACCACCCGCGCCCCCACCCAGGCCGGATCGGGAGATTCCACCACCTCACCAACAAATTCGTGTCCCAGCACGCCGGTAAAGGGGTAGTAGCCGCGTGTCAGTTCCAGATCCGTCCCGCAAATGCCCGACATCCGCACGCGGATCAGCGCTTCCCCTTCCCGCCGCGGCGGCTCCAGGTCGTGCCGCAGGGAAAGGGTACGGTCTTCCAGCCAGAGCCCAAGCATAGACGTTCCTCTCTTCACGGGACAGGCGGCGGGTCAATGACCAGGCAACGCCCGTCAACATCGCAGGACAAATATTCAATGGTTTCGATCACCCCCAGGCAATTCTGCCCGGTCCACAAATCGCACAAAGGACGCCCGATTTGCGGTTGAATGTAGGGGATATCCGTCTGCGGTTCAATGTACACCAGCCCCTTGTCCGCCGTCTGAAAAGCGACAAACGCATGGCCTATCTCTTCGTTTTCGAAGAACACAGCCACCACCCAGGCCGGGATCTGCTGCTGATGAGCATTATTCACCAGTTCAATGGCGAAATTCAGGCAAACGTATTGGTCTGGCTGGTATTCCTTCCAATTGGTGTGGTCTTCGGTAATGAAAGCCACCAGTTCTTTCCAGGAAACAGGATCATAGGCAGGGGTGGCCGTCGCTGGCGCCGGTCTGGTTGCCGGCAATGCCGCCGGCTGTGACGAGATAACCTGAGGCCAGTCGGTTGCCAACCACTGCCGCGCGCGCTGCGGCAGATCATCCGGTTGCCCGCCGAAGAAAACCGCCAGCCCAACCCCCAGGAACACCACGCCCAGCAATCCGCCGATGAGCAACGCAGCCAACCAGCCCAGGCAGCCCGCCCGCTTACGCTTGCCCATCTCAGCGTGCCCCCCGGCGGCCAAACTGCCGTTCCAGCATATCCACGGAAAGGTGGATCATGGTTGGGCGCCCGTGCGGGCAGGTGCGCGGCGACTCGCAGGCTTCCAGGCTGCGCAGCAAGGCCTCCTGCTCTGCCGGCGGCAGCGGTTGCCCCCCTTTGATCGCCAGCCGTTTGCACACGCGGGCCGCAACGCGGGCTTCCAGGGCCTGCGCCAGCGGCGCTTCGTCTTCTTCAAAATCTTCTACCAGCGCTCGCAAGGCCGCCGCCGGATCGCGCCCGCCAAAGAGGGCCGGCATGGCCCGCACCTGAAAAGTGTTCGGCCCAAAAGGCGCCACCTCGAACCCCAATTTGCCGAGCAGAGGCAATTGCTCTTGCAGCAAATCGGCCTGGTGTGGTGGCAGCGTTACCGCCACCGGAGACAACAAAGCCTGCGCCGGAATATGCGCCTCCGCCAGTTGAGACATCAATTTCTCGAACAAAACCCGTTCATGCGCCGCATGTTGATCGATCAAATACAGCCCGTCCGGGCCTTCGGCCACCAGATAGGTGTTCCCAATCTGCCCAACCAGGCGCAAGATCGGCATTCTGGAAAGCGCCGGCTGTGAAGAGGGCGGACGGGCCGCTGCGGCGGCCTCTGGTCGAGACGCCTCCTCTGCCGCAGGAAAGGCGTGCCCCACCTGCCAGTCCGTCAGCGCGTCGCGCTCCGGCTGGCGCGGTGCACTGCCGCCCCAAAAGTGTTGCACCGCACCGCTCTGCGGCACAGGCGCATAAGCCAACACCGCCCGCCGTACAGCCCGCTGCACAAAACTGAACACCCGGTCGTGCTCGCGGAAGCGCACCTCGGCCTTCGTCGGGTGGACGTTCACGTCCACGCTATCCGGCGGCACGTCCAGGAAGAGCGTCGTCAAAGGATAACGCCCCACCATCAACAACGTGTGGTAAGCCTGCAAAACGGCCTTGTTGAGCGGCATATCCTGCACCCAGCGACCATTGACAAAAAACGTCATCTCGCGCCGATTGGAACGGGTGAGCGCCGGCGGGCTGATGAAGCCGGTCAGGCGCAGACCGCTTTCCTCCGCCTGCACTTCCAGCATTTGCCGGGCCACATCGGCGCCATACAACACCCCCAAAATCGCCCGCCGATCGCCATCGCCGCTGGTTTGCAAGGAGGAGCGGCCATCCAACAAAAGCTTGAAGCGCACCTGTGGGTAGGCCAGCGCATAACGCGCCAGCAGGGTGTTGATCGCCCGCCGTTCGGTGACCGCCGATTTCAAGAATTTGAGCCGCGCCGGCACATTGAAGAAAAGGTCTTCTACCCGCACGGTCGTTCCCGGCGGGGCAGCCACCGGCTCCGGTTCGCCGGCGTGGCCGCCATCCACGCGGATGCGCACGCCCGTTTGCGCCGCCGCCGTGCGCGAGATCAAGGTCAAACGCGAAACGGAAGCGATCGAAGCCAGGGCCTCGCCGCGAAAACCGAGCGTAGCGATGCGAAAAAGGTCGTCCGCTGAACGCAGTTTGCTGGTCGCATGGCGGGCAACGGCCAGCGGCACCTCGTCGGCGGGAATCCCCTCGCCATCGTCGCGGACCTCGATGCGTTTGCGTCCGGCGGCCTCCACCAGGATAGAGACAGAACGCGCGTGCGCATCGAGGGCGTTTTCCAGTAGTTCTTTGACCACCGAGGCTGGCCGTTCCACCACCTCGCCAGCCGCGATCTGGGAAGCAATTTCTGGGGGTAAGATGTGAATGGGCATGGGGGTATTATATCGCGCTCGCGGGCCAAAGCAAAAAAGGCAACCGGCACACGCGGTTGCCCTGGGAAAGCCGAAAAGTCATCAGGTTTTGTGTTCGCGGGGCAAACAAACCGTGAACACCGACCCTTTGCCCACCTGGCTATCTACCCGGATGCGCCCGCCGTGCGCTTCCACAATTTGCCGGGTAATGGCCAGCCCCAGCCCAGTGCCCTGGGCGTGCGTTTCCGTGGATTTAACCCGATAGAATTTCTCGAACAAATGGGGCATGGCCTCCGGCGGAATACCCAGCCCCGTATCTTCCACCTGGATGTGAATCTCTTCCCCCTGCGCCGCAGCGCGGATCGTCACCTGGCCACCGCGATGGTTGTACTTGATAGCATTGCTGACCAGGTTAATCAGCACTTGCTTCAGCCGGTTGGAGTCCCCCCACAGAGGGGGCAAATCGGCAGGAATTTCTGTGCGCAGCTGGACCTGCTCTTCCTCGGCGCGAGCCTTCATCAAAGACACCACTTCCTCAATCAACGTCGTCAGATCGCAAGGCTGCATTTCAAACTGCACCCGGCCAGATTCCAGTCGGGAAAGATCGAGAAAAGCAGAAGCCAGCTGGCTGAGGCGCAACGTTTCCTTGTGCAAATTCTGGATGATCTCGTTGCGCTGTTCCGGGGAGATCTCAGGCCGCATGAGCAAATAGGTCGCCGTGCTTAAGGAGGCCAGCGGGGTGCGCAATTCGTGGACGAATTCGGAAATCAGGTCAAATTGTTGAAAGAGACGGGTGTTTTCAATGGCAATGGCCGCCTGCCCGGCCAGCACGTTCAGCAAATGCTCGTCCGATTCGGTAAACCCCTCGTCTCCTTTTTTGTTCAGGGCTTCCAGCACTCCTACAATGCGGTTTTTGGTCATCATAGGAACGGCCAGCAAAGAACGGGTATCGTAGCTAACCGTCCGCGCAACCTCGCCATAATACCGCGGATCGGTATGCGCGTCTTGCACCCGCACCGCTTGCTGGTTCCGCAGCACCCAGCCGGCGATCGATCCCTCCAAAGGGACGACCAGGCCGCGCATCGTCGGCTCATCGATGTTGGTCGCCGTCTGGAAGTAGAGCTCGCGCGTGCCTTCATCGTAGAGCAAAATGGAGGCCGCCTCCGCATCGGTGATATCGCGCGCGGCCTCCGTGATGCGTACCAACAGCGAAGAAAGGTCCAGGTGAGAAGACAGTTCGGCGGCAATTTCTATCAACCGCCGGTAATCATCCAGTTGGGCTTGCAAATGTTCGTTCATAGGGTTCGTTCCATAATCAAAGAAGCCATCTGCGGTAGAACCTCCGCGACATCCTCCCGAAAGAGAACGTCTGCCCGCACGTCCAGATAAGTGGGGGTACGGTTGATGATGATCAGGTGCGCGCCGCGATCCAGCGCCTGCATCGGCAGCCCGGCCACCGGCAGCACCTCCAGCGAAGAACCGGCGACGATCATCACCTGACAGCTGCGGGCGTATTCTTGCGCTTGCAACCAGGCTTGCTGCGGCAACTGCTCGCCGAAGAGCACCACATCGGGCTTGAGCACCGCTCCGCAATCTGGACAATGCGGGGTCTGTGCCTCTTCCAGGTAGGCGGGCAAAAAACCAGCTGCCTCGTAACGGGCAAAGCAACGGGTACAAGAGAGCGTGGACAGCGAACCGTGCAACTCAACGATCTGCCGGGAGCCGGCTTTCTGGTGCAGCAAGTCCACGTTTTGCGTCAACACGGCTTGCAAATAGCCCGTCCGCTCCATGCGCGCCAGCGCCCGGTGCGCCGCATTGGGTTGGGCCGCCCAGATCTGCGCCGCCAGCGGGCGAAACCAGCGGTAGAACTTCTCCGGCGTGTGGCGAAAAGCCAGCAAAGAGGCCGCTTCCAGCGATTCCTCCTGCGCCCACAACCCTGTGTCCGCAGAGCGAAAATCGGGGATGCCCGAAGGCGTGGAAATGCCCGCCCCGGTCAGGGCGACCGTCTGGCGGGCATGGGCCAGCAGATCGGCGGCAAAGCGCAGCCGTTGTTGCAGGCTCGTCATGCGGGTTTTGCCTCCAGGGCAGCCACTGCGCGCGCCAGTTTTTCTACCTGTTGATTGAAAATACTC
>WGAD01000251.1 GCA_015489255.1 Anaerolineales bacterium
GCGCCAGGGCGCGCTGGTAGGATTGCAGGGCGTCATCGCTTTGCTTGCGGAACTGCTGGACGTCGCCAATGGCTTGCAGCACGTTGGCTTGCAGTCGCTTGTTGGGCACAGCTGCAGCCTGTTTCAGCCAGGCATGCCAGGCATCCCAATTCTCCCGAAAAATGTTGTAAAACCAGTTGCGTGGGGTGGTGCTCAAGCGTGCCAGGGTTTCCAGGTCGCCGCGGGCGGCAGCGCTGCGGCCGGCCAGCAGCAGCAGCGGGCGCTCTGCCAGGCCGCGTGGCAGCGTTTCCGGGTTGGGGAGGACGTTTTCCTCGAACCACTCGAGCAGCCAGGCTTCCAGGCGGGGTGTGGCGGCGGCGCGCTCAGCCGCCGCCAGGCGATCGGCGGCGAATTCGGCAGTCAGGTCGTGCAGACGGTAGCGTTCTCCCGGTCCGGCGTGCGGGTTGAGCAGTGAGAGGTATGCCAGGCGGGTGAGCGCCTCGCGGGCGCTTTCCAGCGGTTCGCCCCACATGGCTGCGGCAGTCTCCGGGCTGAAATCCAGGGCGCTAAAGAAGCCGTCGGCGTTTTTTTCGGCCAATAGCCCCAGGATGCGAAAGCGACGCCGGTCGGCCTCGTCCAGATCCTCGTAACTCAAGCCGAGCACCCATTCCAGGTTCCAGTGGGGCTGGTCGGGCAGTTTCAGTTCGGCCAGACGCGCGCGCGCCTGATCTAAGAAGGCAGCGATCGGGCGTTCGCGGCGGGCCTGCATCTGGCGGATGCGGCGGGCGGCGATGTCCAGCGCCAACGGGTTGTAACCGCAGCGCTGCGCCAGGTCGGCGGCGGCCTGTTCCTCGGCTGCCACGGCCTGCGGACCGAGCACACATTCAAAAAGGTGGCGCGCCTGTTCGGGAGTGAACTCGTCCAGAGGAAAGGTTTGTCGAACGGGGCCGATGGCCCGCACGCGGCTGGTGAGCAGGACGGCGTTGGGAGGCGGAGGCAGCAGGTTGTGCAGTTCGGGTAGCAACGCGCGCCGCAGGTCGTCGAGCACCACCAGCAGACGGCGGCCTTGCCAGGCGGCGCGCAGGCGCGTCAGGCGTTGGGCGCGGCTTTCGCCGGGGGCACCGTGTGCGCCAAGGGCGGTCAGCAGGTCGCCGAGGGCTTCGTCGAAGGTGCGGCTTCCCAGGTCGAGCCAGAGCACGTTTTCGAAATGCTCGCCGCCGATCTCGACGATGCGTTTGGCCAGTTCGGTCTTGCCCAGACCGCCGGCCCCGGTCACGCCGACGATGGCGCTGTGTTCGCCGCGTCGCAGGGCGGTCAGTACAGCGTCTTCTATGCCGCGCGAGATGTAAGTCACGGTGCGGTAGGGGGGGCGGTAACCGAGGGCGTCGGGCGGCGCCTGGGGCTGCGGGGCTTCGTGGTAATCGAGGCGTTCGATTTTCCCGGCGACCACACCGCCGCTCACCGGGCCAGTCTCAACCTGCACGTTGTCCCCGTGGCCGCTGTGGACGGGTGAGCGGTCGCCGGATGTGGTCGGACGGGAAGGTGGGGGATTCTTTTCAGCCCCCTTGAACAAGTCGAGCCAGCCTTTGAGCGAGACGCCCAGGCCAAAGAGTGTGGTCAGCCAATCGCGCAGATTTTGGGCCAGCGAGACGGGTTCGACGCTGGCCAGGCGGTCGTACCAGAAGGTGGCCGCGCCAAGCAGCAGCGCCAGACCGAACAGAATCAGGAAAACAGACAGGGCTTTTTCTTTCATGGTCTCCCCCTGCAGTTTGGGGTGATGAGATTAATTCAGTATAGCACAAACGCTTTCTTTGCAGTGACGAATGGGGTGGGGAGGTCTCGCCGGCTGAGCGATCGCTGAGCCTGTCGAAGCGCAGGGCAGCAGCCGTATCGAAACCAGCGCATTTCGAAAAGCCGCGATTGTCCTGCTTTTTCCGTTGGCTTCGATATGCCCGCTGGCGCGGGCTACTCAGCCAACGGGGAAGCCTCGCTGGTTGAGTGCCCTGAGCGCAGCGAAGGGCGTACCGAAACCAGCGCGTTTCGAAAAGCCGCAATTGTCCTGCTTTTTCCGTTGGTTTCGATACGCGGGCTGACGCCCGCTACTCAACCAACGAAAAAAAACGCTGGTTGAGTGCCCTGAGCGCAGCGAAGGGCGTACCGAAACCAGCGCATTTCGAAAAGCCGCGATTGTCCTGCTTTTTCTGTTGGCTTCGATACGCCCGCTGGCGCGGGCTACTCAACCAACGGGGGAGGGGAGAGTGAGTAACGCGTGAAGCGTGAAAAAGCGTGCCGGGCGTGAAGGGCCGGAGCGATAACGACGGAAACGGAAGAATGCGATATGCGATGGGGGGCTTGACAGGGGAGCCCTTTTGCTGTAAACTGCAATTGCTTTTGATAAGTATAATTATCATAAACATAATCCCACGTGCCCAAGGACCTAGACATGCCCGCCATGACCCTGAAAACCGCCGTCGAGCGCTACCTGGAGATGATCGCGCTCTCGCGCGCCGCACAGACGGCCCGCACCTACCGCAACGCCCTGCGCTTTTTTCTCCGTCTGCTGGAAGACCGCGGCCTCTCCCCCGATTCTCCGGTCGCAGACCTGGACGAAAGCGCACTGACCGATTTGCTGCCTGCGCTGCACGCTTACGCTCCGGCCAGCGAGCAGGTTTACCTGCAAGCCGTCAAGGGATTTTATCAATTCCTGGCGGCAGAACGCCTGGCGTCGGTCAACCTGCCGCGGCTGAATTTGCTTATCCGCCAACGCGCCCGCCGCCCAGGGGTGCGCCTGCCCCAGTTCCCGCGCGAGGAGATTGAACAAACCCTGCGCTTCGTGAACGACATCACAACTGGACCTTTTGCTGACGAAAAAGAAAGGTTGCGCGCTTTGCGCGACCGCGCCTTCCTGCTGACCCTGGCCGATACCGGCCTGCGCGTCCACGAGGCGGTGGCGCTGCGGCGCGGCGACGTGGACTGGTACGAAGGCCGCGCTCTCATCGTTGGCAAGGGCAACAAACAGGCTGTGGTGCGCTTTTCCCGGCGTTCCCTGCAAGCCCTGAAGGATTACCTGGCCGCCCGCCAGCCGCTGGACGGCGCTTCTGGCCGCCCGCTGGCCTCCTTGCCCCTCTTCGCCCGCCACGACAAGGGCGCCGGCCGCAAGGTGAAGCCGATCAGCACGGCCACCGGACGCAACATCGTCAAGGCGCGCGTGCGGCAGGCCCTCGGCGAGGAGGCCGCGACCCGCATCACGCCCCATTCCTTCCGGCATTATTTCGTCACCACCGTGTTGCGGGCTTCCGGCAATCTCAAACTGGCGCAGGAACTGGCGCGGCACGCCAGCATCAGCGTGACGCAGCGCTACGCCCACCTGAGCGACGACGAACTGGACCAAGGTTATGCCCAAATTTTCGATGCCCACGACTAAAC
>WGAD01000252.1 GCA_015489255.1 Anaerolineales bacterium
CCAGGGGGGCTGCTGGTTGCGGTTGAAATCATTCTCTGCCAGCTGGAGGGCTTCTCCAGGCGGCGGGCAGAGGCCATAATTCCAAACAAAGATTGCCGTCAGGTTGCTGCTGACGATGTTATTGCGGACGACGATGCCGTAGGAAGTTTGGGGGTATTGCAGGTCTTCATCGCTGATCACAATGCCGGGGCCGTGGTTTTGACGGATGGTGTTGTCGCGCAAGGTGACGTTATAGGAACCATCTACCCAGATGCCCCCGTCCCAGTAGTCGCCGTTGGCGTCCAGTTCGCTGTAGGCGATGAAGTTGTTTTCCACCAGCACGTTGCCCCCGTTTTCAATGAGGATGCCGCCGCCGGTCGTTCCGGTGATGAGGTTGCCCCGAATGATCGCATCGAACAATTCATACGTGTTGATGCCGGTTCCCAGCGTGTAATTGAGCCACCTCTGGCGGTCGGGACCGTTACCGATGAGGCGGTTGTCTTCCACCCGGGCGTTTTGCACGCCCACCAGGTTCAAACCAAAGCCTTCGCCGTCGGCATCCGGGTCGGTTGAGGCGCGTCCGTTGTCGAGCAGACGGCAGTTGCGAATGGTCAGCTCATTCACCAGCAAGGCAAGGAGGCCTTCATCGGTGTAGTTGCGGAAAACGATGTTTTCAATGACGAAGTTGCGGCTTTCTACCAGGGCCAGCCCGACTGTGCGTTGATTTTCGCCCTCCAACACCGGCCAGCGTCCGTCTTCTATGATCCCGCTCAAGGTGATCGGCGCATCGGCGCTGCCGAAATCTCCCAGGAGGACGGATTCGGTGTAAACGCCGGGGAGCAGGTAGAGCGTTTGTCCCGGGCGCAAATTGCAAAGAGCAGAAGCCAGCGTGCCCAGCGGGGCGTCGCGGGTGCCCGGGTTCTCATCGCTGCCTGCCGGAGAAACGTAAAGCGCTTCTCCGGGGCGCGGTTGGGCTTCCTGCCCCAGGCATTCGACTCCGTTTTGGAAGACAACCCCCAGCATCCCCTCTCGCGGGCGGGTGTGAGCGGGCTTCAAATCGCGCCCGGCTGCGCCAGCGCAACCGGACAAGAGCAGGCCGCAAAGGAGGAGAAAAAACGTGCTTTTAGGCTGCAAGAGAGGCCCTCCGTCTCCGCTGGTTGAGGGCGCGGTTACCGCATTGCGGGCGTTAGAAAATCGGGCGGCAAGGTGTGGCGCAGGCTGGCCAGGTCCTCCTCATCATCCAGGTCGTAAAGCAGGCCGGGGCGCTCGATGACTTCCACGCGGGCGCCCGCCTGGCGCGCCTGGTCGCGGTGCCGCTGGAATGAGTTTTCGCCAAATTGAAATGAAATCAGGCCTGGTGGGCGCAGGAGCAAAAGGTTGGTGCCCTCTTGCCGGTGGTCCGGGGCGATGACCAGGGTCGGGCCAGGATCTGCCAGCGCAAGCATGGCTTGCAAATCGGCGGCTTGCAGGCTGGGCAGGTCTGCCGGAACGACCAGCAAAGCGGGCACATGAGCGGCTTGCGCCAGATAGGCCGCCCGCGCCAGGGCCAGGTTCAGGTGCGAGTTGCCGGCCTCGCTGACCGTGCGGGCGCCGTATTGTCGCGCCAGCGCCAGGGCCTCGGAATCGCGGCTGATGACCAGCGTGTGTTCAATTTCGGGCACTTGCTGCAAGGTTTGCAGCGTATGGGTCAGCAAATAGCGATTTAAGGCAATGCGTTGTTCGGTTGGGAAAACGGACGCAAGGCGGGATTTGCCCCGCCGCAAGGGTTTAACAGGCACAATAGCCCAGGTAATCATGAGGCGCCTCAATTGATAAAAGTTTGTACAAAATTCAACACAGCTTGCGCCAGCGCCTTGCGGTCGGCGCGGGAACGCATCCAGGTGGGGGCGACCAGGGGCCGAATGCCCAGCGACCGGATGTCTGCGGCCTGTTCGGCGTCTACCGTATCCAGGACGAAGCCGTCCAGCAGGTCGTGGTAGTGACGGGCGACGGCCAGCGCCGAGGGCTGGATGCCCATTTCGGCGTACATTTTGGCCGCCGGCCCTTTGACCGTTTGGCCGCCGATGATGGGCGAGACGGCGACCAGCGGACGTGCCGCAGCGGCGGCACGCACTCCGGGGATGGCGAGGATAGGGTCCAGGCTCACCCAGGGGTTGGAGGGGCAAAAGATCACGGCTTCGGCGCGCTGCAAGGCTTCCAGCACGCCGGGGGCGGGGCGGGCGTTTTCCGCCCCCAGAAAGGTGAACCCGCGCACGGTTGGCATGGCCTGGCGCAGGACGAAATACTCCTGAAAAGGCAGATCGCCCTCCGTGGTGTGCACAATCGTCGGCACAGGGTCATCGCTCATCGGCAAAACGCGTACCTCCACGCCCCAGGCGCGACAGAAATCGCGTGTGATTTCCGAGAGCCGGTCTCCTTGTCGCCGGCGGCGGGTGCGCTCCAGGTGCGTTCCCAGGTCGCGGTCGCCGAGGGCAAACCAACCCGGGCCGCCCAGTTGGCGCACCGCTTCCAGGGCGTGGAAGGTTTCATCGGCCCGCCCCCAGCCGGTGACTGGGTTTGCCAGCCCAGCCAGGGTGTAGCAAACCGTATCCAGATCGGGGGAGATGTGCAGCCCCAGGTGTTCGAAATCATCGCCGGTGTTGACGATGACGGTCAGGTCCGATGGCGGCAGCGCTTGGGCCAGGCCGTCGGCCAATTTGGCGCCACCTACGCCGCCTGCCAGCGCGACGATTTTCATAGGCGAATCACATACCCGCAGTATGCACAGTTCAAGGTATCCTGACCGCGTAAAACGGGTTGGTTGAGCGTTGCCCCGCAGGAAGGGCATTCGGAGGGCGCCTCGCGGACGCGATCCAGGATGTCCTCATCCAGCGGAATGGCGCGATCGGCGTCGAACCCTTTGCTGCGGGCGCGCTGGATGTCTCCGATCCAGTCCGCGGGAACGCCCCAGATGTGGAAAACAGCCCGCCCTTGCGGGGCCTGGTTGGAAAACTGCACAGCCAGGTAATCGTCTTTGCCCAGCATCCCTTTGGAAAATTCGCGGACTTCTTCCACCGCCGCCACTGGCGCCTCGAACAGCAATTCCTGCACCAGCTTCTTTTCGGTGGCAATGAAGAGTACCTTTTTGGTTGCCACCTTCTCTTTTTGTTCAAAGAGAAGGCGTTGATCGGTTAAGTAGAGAATGCCTTCGGGGTCGTCCTTTTGTTCTTCGTCGCCGCTACGCGCCCAAACGGCCTTGCAGGCCCGGATGCCCGATTCTCCCGCCAGCAAGGAAAAGGAAGCAACCTCCAGATGATCGAGCATTTGCTCGATCTGGCGCAGTTCACTGTTCAGGGTGGTGAACAAGGATTCCACGCCGCTGTACATGGCCTGAATTTCCGCCTCGGCGTTGCGGATCTCGTTGCTGAAGTCCTCTAGCGCTTCTTCTGCCTGGGCGATGGTCGTGGGCTGTACGCCGGCGCGCTTGAGGCGCAAGAGGCGGCTTTCTAGCGCTGGCAGGCGGGCTTTCAGGCGGCTGGCAACGCGGGTGATCGCACGCTGCAAGTCTTGGTGGGCGGCCTGCCACTTGTCTTGCACGGTTTTGGCCTGCTCTTCCAGAGATTTGCCAAAGGCATACCCACGGCTGCGCAGTTTGGCGAGGCGTGATTGCAAGCCGCTGATGTCGCGATCCAGCCGGGAGACGCGGTCGCGCAGGGTTTTCAGGTGGGCTTCGTCTTTGGCACGATCCAGCTTGAATTCCAGCGAGCGAACGCGTTGTTGCAGTTCTTCAGATGACATGGGAATCTCCAGGTGAGAAAGAAGAGAAGATGAATGTAGTATACCCGGTTTCTGGCTGGCGGCGGCCCTTTAGAGGCGGCGCAGCGCCTGGTCTAGCGGAGCGCGCGGCGGTGGCGCCGGGTCTTCTGCCGGGTAGCCGAGAAAGAGCATCCCTTCGGGCTGCCAGTGAGGGGGCAAATCCAACTCCTGGCGGACGGCCTTCGCTGCGTACAGGGGCCAGCAGATCCAGTTGCCACCCAGCCCCTCGGCGTGCGCGGCCAGCAGGGTGTAGAGCATAGCGTTGGCCACCGATTGGACGCCCATGTGGTGTTCTTGTGGGTCGTCCGGTTGACGGACGGCTGTTGTGTCGCGGCAATAGAGGAGGACGACGGGGGCAGCGAGCAGGCGGCGGCGCGTGCGGGCTGTGCGCTGTTGGACGTCCTGCTCGCTGGCTTTTTGCCGCTGCATATCGGCGCGCAAGGCGGCGGTCAGGATGGCTGCCAGCTGGCGGCGCGCCTGCGGGCTGTGAATTTCGAGCAAACGCCAGGGTTGCAGGTTGTGCGCCGAAGGGGCGAACAGCGTGGTTTGCAAGATCCGCGTCAATGCTTCTTGTGGCACTGGGCGCTCCTGAAAACGGCGGATAGACCGGCGGGAACGCAAGAAGTCGTGCAAGGTGGCAGAGGTCATCGGAAGAGGTCTTTCTCGCGGGGGCGGAGCAAATCGGGCAGTTTGCCGTCGTCCAGCGGGTAGGGGAAGCCACGGACATGAACCACGGGGCGGCCTTCGGCGGCTTGCCCCATCATCAGGCTGGCGGCAGCGGCCAGTTCGTCGGCGACGCCGACCAGGGTGTGTTTTAGTGTATAGCCGAAGAGGTCTGTCCAGCCGCGTTCATCCACCAGGGCGGGCAGCCCGCTGAGGCCGATGGTCACGCCCACTGTGCCGTTGCGCCAGGCGCGCCCGTGGGAGTCGATGATCAGCACGCCCAGGCGGACGCCGGCGGCGGCTTCCAGGGCGGTGCGCAGGCGTGCAGCCGAGCGATCCGGGGCTTCGGGCAGCAAGAGTGCCCATTCGTCCTCGTTTTGGTCGGCGGCGACGTTGGAACGGTCGATGCCGGCGTTGGCGCAGACGAAACCCAGCCGGTGCTCAACAATGATCAGCCCGGGCCGCACGCGTAACACTTCACGGCTTTCTTGCAAGATGAGCTCACAAAGTCTGGCGTCTTTGCCGCTGCGAGCGGCGAGCGCACGAGCGGCTGCCGAAGGGACGACTTCGTTCAGGTGGACGAGACGACCCTCGGCCTTGCTGACGATCTTCTGCGCCAGGACGAAGATGTCGTTTTCTTGCGGGCGCAGCTGGCTGCGGCGGCAGGCGTCCAGGATGTGCGCGGCCAGGTCATCTCC
>WGAD01000253.1 GCA_015489255.1 Anaerolineales bacterium
GTGACGGCCTTCCGCGTGCTGCAACGCTTTGCCCGCGCGGCACTGGTGGAAGCCCGCCCCCACACCGGGCGCACCCACCAGATCCGCGCCCATGCCGCAGCGCTCGGAGCGCCTATCCTGGGCGATGTGCGCTACGGCGCGGCGCCCACCGCGTCGATCGCCCGACCAGCGCTTCACGCCGTCCAGTTGATGCTGCGCCATCCGGTCAGCGGGGCGCTGCTGCGCCTGGAAGCCCCTTACCCGAAAGATTTCGCTGCCGCCCTCGAGCGACTGTCCGCCACGACCCGATAAGCCACTTTACCAAACTTCCCTTTCGTGGTATGTTCAGGGCGTTTCCAAATCCCTGTGGAGAGAACCATCCATGCGACCCGACTTCCCGGAATTGCACATCCTGCCGCTGCCCTCTCTCATCCTGCACGAAGACCACGACCAGCAACGCACCATCCCGTTGATCGACAAACTGCGCGCCCAGGGCATCTTGCGCAACCCGCCGGTGGTCATGCCGCTCAACGATGGCAGCCAGCGCTACATGGTGCTGGATGGCGCCAACCGTGTGACGGCCCTGCAAACCCTGGAGTTCCCGCACATCGTGGCCCAGGTCGTCCACCCGGATGACCCCAACATCAAATTGGGCACCTGGCATCACGTCGTTTGGGGTATCGATCCCAACCGTCTGGAAGACCGCATCCGCCGGGTCGCCAACATCCGCCTGATGCAGGTGGAAGCCGGCGCGCCTCTCCCAGACCTGCGCGCGCTGGACGGCGCCCCCGTCCATATTCAACTGGCCAATGGGACTTGTTTCATCGCCACCACTTCTAACGACCCTCTGGAGCAGGTGGCCTACCTGCACGGCCTGGTAGATACCTACCGCCACCGCGCCTTCCTCGACCGCACATCTGAAACCCGGCTGGAAGCCTTCCGCAGCATTCACAGCGACCTGGCGGCGCTCTTCATTTTCCCTCCCTTCGACGTACAAATGGTGTTGACGATGGCCGGCGGAGGCAACATCCTGCCCACCGGACTGACGCGCTTCAGCATTTCGCCGCGCGCCCTGCACCTCAATTACCCCTTGCATGAACTTTCCAGCGCCAAACCGATTGAATACAAAGAAGCCTACCTGCAACGCTGGATTCAGGAACGTGTCAAACACAAATCTGTGAGGTTCTATGCCGAATCAACCTACCTGTTCGATGAATAACGCCCAGGGCGCCGGCCCGGGCCAGTTCGACTTAAGCATGTTCTTCAACGACCCCAACATTGAGCGCAAACCGCCTGCCGAGATGCGCTTTGTCTCGCTGACTGTAGAGCCGTATGAGGACGGCCGCCGCCTGCACGTGGCCGCTGAGGTCACCCCCTTCGAAAAACGCCCCTATTTTGAATTCACGCTCTACGACGCCCAGGGGCGCGAGGTCAGCGCGGTCAGCGTCATCGAACCCGCCCGCTGGAAGATCGATTTCGTCATGCACATCCGCGCCCGTTTTGCCAACCAGGACGGCCCCTACCGGCTGGAAGCCCGCCTCTACTACCCCGACACCCCCCCCGCCGACACCCGCGAGCTGACCATTAGCCTGCCTGACGAGTCGTGAAAGCGCGTCTGGTTTCCATTATATCTTTGTTGGCGCTGTGGCTGGCCGCTTGCAGCGGCCAGACCGCGCCCCCGCCGGTGCAAGGCGTCACCCCATCGCCGGCAGCCCTGCCCTCTCCGCAGCCATCGCCCACACCGGCCCCGCTCAACGCCTTCACCGGGCAAGATGCCCTCCTCCTTTCGCTCACCGAGGGCGGGTTCGCCCATTTGTTCCTCTTCGATCCGATCAGCCAGCAATTCACCCGCCTGACAAACGGGCCGTGGAACGATACCTCGCCCTCTCTGTCGCCAGACGGGCGCACCCTGGCCTTTGCTTCCGACCGCAACAATTATTGGGACCTCTACCTGCTCGATTTGCCCAGCGGGCAGGTACGTCAGCTGACGGCCACCCGCGATTATGAAAACGCGCCCTCCTGGTCGCCCGATGGGCAATGGCTGGTGTATGAAGCCTACGCCGGCGATAACCTGGATCTCTTCATCGTCAACGTCACCGACCTGAGTCAGCCGCCCATCCGGCTGACGACGGACCCCGCCACCGATTTCCGCCCGGCCTGGTCGCCCGATGGCCGCCAAATCGCCTTCGTTTCCACCCGCGCCGGGCAAAGCGATATCTGGCTGGCAAACCTGGACATCCCCGGCGACGATCGCTTCGTCAACCTCACCCGCACCCACAACGCCCGCGAAGATTACCCCCTCTGGTCGCCTGATGGCAGCCGGTTACTCTTTGGCCGCCAGGAATATGGCAGTGGATTGCACACCCTGGTCGCCTGGCGGCCGGCGGACGATATTCACCAAA
This sequence comes from Anaerolineales bacterium, assembly GCA_015489255.1. GTDB lineage: Bacteria > Chloroflexota > Anaerolineae > Anaerolineales > Villigracilaceae > S143-42. The sequence goes on from WGAD01000253.1 coordinate 2,382, forward strand.
CCCTGGGCGTCGGCTGGCGGGCAGCCTGGGCGCCGGATGGTGGCCGGCTGGCCGTGGCCATCGCTTACCCCAACAAAACCTACCTCAGCGCCCGGACGCTGCACAACCAGCTCATCCTCCCGCCCACGGCCTTGCCCGGCTCCTTGCGCGGTTTTCTCTGGCTGCCACGGGCCGACTGGATGAACAAACTGCCAGAAGCCTACCGCCAGCCGGCCAGCGTTACGCCCACCCCTCTCTGGACGCTGGGCCTGACGCCCGTCGCCGAAGGGCCAACTCGCTGGCAAATGGTTCCCCTGCCCGATGTGGATGCGCCTTACCCCGCCCTGCACGATCTGGTGGACGAGGCCTTCGCTGCTCTACGCGCACGCACCGCCGAAGCCACCGGATGGGACGCCCTGGCCGCCCTGGAAAGCGCCTTTTTGCCCCTCACCCAACCTCTCGACCCGGGACTGGAGCGCGACTGGCTCTACACCGGGCGCGCCTTTGCCCTCAACCGCCTGCTGGCGGATGCCAGCTGGTTGGTGACCGTGCGCGAAGACTTTCCTCAACAAACCTGGTGGCGCGTCTATTTGCGCGCCCGCGCCCAGGACGGCTCGCAAGGTGAACCGCTACATCACCTGCCCTGGGATTTCAGCGCCCGCTTCTCGCTCGACCCCACCGCCTACGAGGCTGGCGGTCGACTGATGGACGCCCCGCCTGCCGGATATTGGGTAGATTTCACCACCCTGGCACAAGATTTCGGCTGGCAACGCCTGCCGGCCCTGGCAAACTGGCAATCCTACTACAACGGCGCCCGCTTCACCGAATTCGTTCGCACCGAAAATCAGACCTGGGAAGAAGCCATGCGCGAAATCTA
>WGAD01000254.1 GCA_015489255.1 Anaerolineales bacterium
AAGGCGGGGTGGCCTGGCTGCACCTGGAAGCCACGCTGGGCCTGACCCTCTGGGCCTGGCTGCAACCCCGTCTCTCCCCGCGCAGTCGGCGGACGGGAGCGGCAGTCTTGGGACTGGCCTTTTTGCTGGCCTTCAGCTGGGCTGTGTATGCCGCCGTGCTCCCAGGGCTGTTCATGCGGCAGCCGAACCTGGCGGATGACTGGCTCTTTGCCCGCAACCTGCCTTTCTTGCTGGATGCCCTCGAACTGAAGACCTGGATGTACATCGCCGCCGGAATTGGCATGCTCTTGGCATTGGGGGCGATGATAGGGGTGGGTTTCCTGGCCGCCGATCGGGCGGCGCGCTCGCGGCGCATCTGGACAGCGCTATCGCTGTTGGCGATCGCCGGCTGGTTGTTGTCACCCGCCCCGGCAGACAGCCCGCGCCGCCCAGTGACCAGCCTCTCGGCGCAGGCTGCGGCCAACTGGGCGCGGGCGCGCGCCACGCGCGCCGATCGGGAGGCCCTTTTGGCCCTCGACCCCTGGCAAATGTACGACTATCGCCGGTATTCGCTAGCAGAACGTCCCGATGTTTATCTCATTTTCATCGAGTCTTATGGCAGCGCCGTGTACCGTCGCCCGGACTTTCGCAGCCGTTACCTTCCTTTGGTGGAAAGATTTTCCGAGCGCCTTGAGGCTGAAGGGTGGCAGGCTGCCAGCGGCCTTTCGACCTCCCCGGTTTGGGGCGGCGGCTCCTGGATGGCTTACACGAGTCTGCTCTTTGGCCTCCAGGTAGATAGCGATAGCGCCTACGAAGCCTTGCGCTCGCGTTATGATTTTGCCCCCTACCCCAACCTGATTCGCTATTTCCAGGCGCAGGGGTACGCCACGCGCTGGTTTGTGCCCATTGCCCGCCGTCTGACGCCGGCCCACGAGGCCGCGGACGCGGTTTTCTACGGCCCGGAGGCGTTCATTTACTTTAGCGATATGGATTACCACGGCCCCCTGTATGGCTGGGGGCCTTCGCCGCCGGATCAATTTACGCTTGGGATGATCGGCGAAACCGTCAGCCAGAGCGCGCGCCCCTCGCTGACGCTTTTCCTCACCCAGGCCACCCATTATCCCTGGGCGCCTTTGCCCCCCAAAGTGGACGACTGGCGCCAGCTGGCAGACATGCAATTGGAGGGCGGGCAAATCAAAGAAAATAACTACACGAAAGCGCGCGAGAACTACCTGAACGCCCTCGCCTACACTTACGACACGCTGGCTGATTTTCTCGCAACGGTGGATGAAGACGCTCTGGTCATTCTCATCGGAGACCACCAGCCGCCAACCATCACCAACCGCCGCGACGGATACGAAACCGTAGTGCACATCCTCAGTCGCGATGCGGATTTCATCGCTTCCTGGGAGGCCTTCGGTTTCGCCCCCGGGCTCGTCCTCTCAGATTGGGAAGGCAGCGACCTGATCCACGCCGGATTTTACTCCTTGCTGGTGCGTCAATTGACCGCCCGTTACGGGCGCACGCCCTCCGACCTGCCTCCTTACCTCCCAGAGGGTTTGGAACTCTTGCCCCTGGAAGAAGAAGCGGAAAAATGAGCGTAGGCGCCTATCCAGGGGCGCCCCATCCGGTGATTGGGCGAAATTTTGATGCCCGCGAACTGTTGGGCAATTTGCGCTACCAAAGGCAAAATGGCCTCCCAGTCTTCGTCTTGCAAGGCCGTCCGCAGAGCGCCGGCAGTTTGCCCGGCCCATTCCCATTCCAGCCGGAAACGGTCGGCTTTCACCCAGTAGCCGCGTTTTTCCCAGGCGGCCACGGATTCATCGATGCCGGCGGCGATCGTTTCCAGCGCCAGCACAATGAAGGCCACCAGGTCGCGGGTTTCGTGGTCTATGGTTTGTCGTTGCGCCAATTCACGCACGCTGAGCGCAATCTGACGGCTCAAGCGATTGCGCGACTTGCCTGCACTGTGGGGGTTGATTACTCGCGTCATAAGGCGCGATTATACTCCATTGACGCTTCATTCCCTCTGGCGTATAATCTCCTACGCTTGCCTCGGGGACGTGGCGGAATTGGCAGACGCGCATGACTTAGGATCATGTGTCCCAGACGTGTGGGTTCGAATCCCACCGTCCCCACTCCCTAAACCACCCATCATGAGGAAAGAGCCTTGAAAATTGAACAGCAACTCCGCGATGACCATCAGGTCACTCTGACCGTCGAAGTCGAACCTGAACGTTTTGAATCCGCCAAGCGTCGTGCTGCGCGCAAACTTTCCCGCAAGACCAAAATCCCGGGTTTCCGCCCGGGCAAAGCGCCTTACGATGTCATCCGCTCCTTCCTGGGGGAAGGTGCGATCGTTGAAGAGGCGGTCGAAATTCTGATAGATGAAGTTTACCCCGAAGCGCTGAAAGAGGCCGACATTGAGCCTGCCGCGAGCGGCGCCCTGGAAGACATCGCCAGCCTGGACCCGCCAACCTTTGTCTTCGTCGTGCCACTGCGTCCAGAAGTAGACCTGGGGGATTATGAATCCATTCGTCTGGAGTACGACTTCACCCCTCCCACGGAAGAAGACGTGGACCAGGCGATAGACGAGCTGCGCCGCATGTTCGCCCAGACGCAAGAGGTCGAGCGCCCCATCAAAGACGGTGATTACGTCCTGGCGGCGGTTTCCATTTTCCCGACCGAGGCAGACGGCGAAGAAGAAGCAGTCGCCCTGGAAGCCCGCGAAAGCTTTGCCTTTGTCGCCCACGACGAACCTGCCGATGATGAATGGCCTTTCGCCGGCTTTTCCTCCAACGTCATCGGCATGAAGCCCGGCGAAAACCGATCCGTGTTGCACACCTTCTCGGAGGAGGCGGAAGAAGAAGCCCTGCGCGGCAAGGCGACCCGCATTGAAATTCAGGTCAAGGCCGTGCGCAGCCTGGAAGTCCCCGAAGCCAACGATGAATTTGCCCGCATGGCCGGCGCCGAGACAATGGACGAGCTGCGCAAGACCATGCGCACCTCCCTGACGAGTCAGGCGCAAGAAGAATACGATGACGAATTCTACGCCCGCGTGTTGGACGCCATCAAGGAGCAGGCCAGCATCAAATACCCGCCGCAACTGGTGGAAGATGAAATTGAAAACGTGCTGCGCGACCTGGAAGTTCGCTTGCAGAGTCAGGGCATCGACCTGGATGCCTATCTGGAATCTCAGCAAAAGAGCCGGGAAGAATTCATCGCAGAGGAAATCCGCCCGACAGCCGTTCAGCGCCTGGAACGCGGCCTGATCCTCGATGAGATCGCCCGCCGTGCCAACGTGGAATTCGACGATGACGATCTGGAAGCCGAATTCCAATCCCTGCTCACGGAAATGCAACTCTCTGGCCGGGTAGATTTCTCCAAACTGCGCTCCAAACGCGATCGCAAGGAATTCGCCGAATACCTGACCTACCAGGCGGTTCGCCGCCTGGTCACCGGTCTCGTGCTGGATCACCTGAAAAAGGTCGTCACTGGCGCCGCCGAGGAGGAAGACGAGGCCGCATCGGAAAGCGCACCCGTGCAGGAAGAGGGCGAAGAGACGGCCCCTGAAGAAGCAGTTGACGAGGCCGCAGAAGCCGCCGCCGAAATGGAAGGCGCCGAAGAAACGAAAAAAGCCGCCGAATAACATCGCCCGCTACAACACGCTCAAAGGCCGCGCTTTTTTGCGCGGCCTGCCTGAACCCCAGGAGAGAGATATGATTGCCAGCGCTAAAAATGTCATCCCCATGGTTGTTGAGTCGTCGGGCCGCGGCGAGCGCGCCTACGACATCTATTCTCTACTGCTCAAGGAACGCATCGTTTTCCTGGGCACGCCGATCGATGACCAGGTGGCTAATTTAATCGTCGCCCAGTTGCTCTACTTGAGTCACGAAGACCCGGACAAAGAAATTCAAATGTACATCAATTCCCCGGGCGGGCAAATCTACGCCGGCCTGGCGATTTACGATACCATGCAAATGATCGGCAACCCCATCAGCACCGTAGCCGTCGGCCTGACGGCCTCTTTTGGTACCGTCTTGCTGACTGCCGGCACCAAAGGGCGCCGCTATGCGCTGCCGCACGCGACCATCCACATGCACCAGCCACTGGGCGGCGCGCAAGGTCAGGCCACCGATATAGAAATCCAGGCCCGCCAGATCCTGCGCCTGAAGGAATTGCTCAACGGCATCATGGCGCGCCATACCGGCCAGCCGCTGGATGTCATCGAACGCGACACCGACCGCGACTTTTACATGACCGCCGAACAAGCCGTGGAATATGGCCTGGTCGATCAGGTCTTGCAACCGCCGGAATAACAACGCGCAGCGGCTGGAGGAGGTAACAATCCGCCACCCTGCAACCGGCTCAGAATAAACAGCCAGGAGTTTCCCCTGGCTGTTCTGTTTACACAAGGAGAGATGCCATGATTCACCCTTCGACCTTTTCCATCGTCGCGTGCGACCTCCAGGCCCAGGCCTGGGGCGTGGCCGTTGCTTCCAAGTTCCCCGCCGTAGGCGCCGCTGTCCCCTGGGCGCGGGCGGGCGCGGGCGCCGTCGCCACGCAATCGTATGCCAACACCTCCTTTGGCCCCAACGGCCTGGACATGATGGCCGAGGGCCTTTCTGCCGCTGATACGCTGGAACGCCTGCTGGCAAACGACCCCGGAAGAGAGCTGCGCCAGGTCGGCCTGGTGGACGCCCAGGGCCGCGCCGCCACTTTCACCGGCGCCAAATGCTACGATTGGGCTGGCGGGCTGACCGGCCCGGGGTACGCCATCCAGGGTAACATCCTGGTGGGCGAACAAGTGGTACAGGCCATGGAAAAAGCATTCCTGGCAACAGAAGGTGAACTGCCGCAACGCCTGTACGCCGCCTTGTTGGCCGGCGATCGGGCTGGCGGCGACCGCCGCGGGCGTCAATCCGCGGCCATTTACGTTGCCCGTCCGCAAGGCGGATACGGCGGATTCAACGACCGCTGGATCGATTACCGCGTAGACGATCATGAAGACCCGGTCCCTCAGCTCGGGCATTTGCTCCGCCTGCACGAACTGTACTTCAGCGCCAGCCCGCCAGAAGAGCGCCTTGCCCTGGCCGGAGAAGTGCTCCTCACCCTCCAACGCATTCTCATCCAGCGCGGCTACCGCGTGGAAATGACCGGCGACCTGGATCTGGCCACACGCGAAGCCCTGGAAGCCTTCATGGGCAATGAGAATTTTGAAGAACGCTGCAACGTAGAAGAGGGATGGATCGACCCGCCTGTGTTGCACTACCTGATGGAAAAATTCCTCGGAGAACGCCCGGCATGAAGATCCAAGCCATCGTCCTCGATATGGATGGCGTGTTATGGCGCGGGCCAGAGCCTCTGGGCGACCTGCCAGCGCTCTTTGATCGCCTGAACGCCCTCGGATTGAAGATTGCCCTGGCGACGAACAACGCCACCCGCACCCCGGCAGACTATGTGAAAAAACTGGCATCCTTCGGCGTCCAGATACAACCCTCACAAGTCATGACCTCGGCATTGGCTACCGCGCTCCTCCTGCAAGAACGCCTGCCGGCGGGCAGCCAGGTGTATGCGGTTGGGCAGCATGGCCTGATACAGGCTTTGAACGAGGCCGGATTCCAGGTAGTGCCAGTTGACGTGCCGCCGGAAAAAGTGGATGCCGTCGTCGCCGGGATGGACCGCACCCTAACATACGAAAAATTGCTTCATGCCGTCTTGCTCATCCGTCGTGGGGCGCCCTTTTATGGCTCCAACCCCGATCGCACCTACCCCACGCCACAGGGCCAGGCGCCCGGCGCCGGCGCTATCCTCGCGGCCATCGAAGCGGCCACGGGCGTCCAGCCGCAAATTGCAGGCAAGCCGGAAGCCCACATCTTCCGCCTGGCCTTACAAAAACTGAATGTCCACCCTGAAGAAGCCCTGATGGTAGGCGACCGGCTGGAAACGGACATCCTCGGCGGGCAACGCGCCGGCATGCGGACGGCCCTCGTCCTGAGCGGTGTAACCGCACCCGACCAGGCCGCAGCCTGGTCGCCTCCCCCGGACTGGATCGTCCCCGACCTGACCTCCCTGGTGGATACCCTGGAGTCTGCATGACCACGGCGCAAATTGTGCTGCTGGCGGTCACCGCTCTGGCCCTATGGCAAATCCTCGGCGAACACTGGCGCATGGACTTGGCCGGTTTGTTCCTGCTGGTGGCCCTGGGCACGGCAGAATTTTTCGGTCTGCCGATCGTTAGCCAGCAAACGGGCACAGCGGGCGTGCAAGCGGTACTCAGCGGCTTTTCCCAGCCGATGATCTTCACCCTCATCGGCTTGTTTGTGCTGGCTCGGGCCTTGCAAGAGCAAGGCGTGTTGGATTGGCTGGCGATCCGAGTCACACGCCTGGCCGCCGGTTCCGCTGTTCGTCTGACCGTTGTCTTCAGCGCCCTGGCGATAGGGTTGTCTTTGTTCATGAACAACGTGGCCGTGGGCGCCCTGCTCTTGCCTGTGGCCGTGCAATCGGCGCGGCGGGCGGGTGTCCCCGCGGGCAAAGTGCTCATGCCCCTCGCCTTTGCCACCTCGCTCGGCGGCATGAGCACATACTTCACCACGGCCAACATCGTCATGAGTCAGCTGCTGGCAAGCGCCCACCCGCCGCAAACCCCGCTGGGCATCCTGGACTTCACGCCAGTCGGCGGGTTGATCGCCCTGGTGGGATTGCTCTACCTGGTGCTGGCTGCGCCGCGCCTGCTGCCCGATCGGCGCGAATCGCCGCAACAAAAGCTGGCGCGCATCACTGCCGAAACGCTGGCCGCCCGCTTCTCCTTGAACGACCGGCTGTGGGAAGTGCGTATTTTACCCGGCTCGCCTCTCGCGCAAAAAACTCTGAGCGAAACCCAGTTGGGCGCCGGATTGGGGCTTTCGGCTGTCGCTATCTGGCGCGGGCGCCAGGCCTTGTTGAACGTCAACGGCGCCACTCGCCTGCAAGAAAACGACATCCTGCTTTTGATCGGCAACGCCAGCCGCTTACGAACGATGGAACAATGGGGCTGCCGGGCCGGGCGCCCGGAGCATTTTCCCTCGGAAAACGGCCTGGTGCTGACCGAGATCATGCCCTCGCCGCACGCGCCCCACCTCGTTGGGCACACCCTGCGTGAAATCAATTTTCGCAGCCGATACGGGTTTACCGTGGTCGCGCTGCTGCGCAAGAACGTCAGCTACCGCACGGATGTGGGCCTGTCTCTTATACAC
>WGAD01000255.1 GCA_015489255.1 Anaerolineales bacterium
GGGGCGCTCACGGCGCAGCCGGTCAACAAGAGGAAGAGAAAGGAGGCAAACAGGGTTCTGGTCATGGTTCGATTGGCCTCGAGACGGCTTAATCAATGGAAAAAGCATGGTTGCATGGCTGGCCGAACCTGGCGTGCCTTCGGCAGCCCATCCGTTTTGGCAAGGGGCGGGTCAGCAGGTATAATAGCGGCGGAGGTATTCATGGAAATAACCTGGTATGGACATTCCTGTTTTCGCATTGTAGAACGACGGTATGCCAGTATTGTAACCGACCCTTTCGACCATCAGGTCGTCGGTTATGCTCCGCTGAAGCTCAATGCCGATGTCGTCACCATCAGCCACGATGCACCCGGTCACAACCATGCGGCGGCGGTGCGCAAGGCGCGGCAGGTGCTCACCGGCCCGGGTGAATATGAAATTGGCCGGGTGTTCATCACGGCCATTCAAAACGGCCCGGCGGGCAACGGTTTGCGCAACACTATTTACGTTTTCGATTTTGAAAAGATCACCCTGGCGCATCTGGGAGACCTGCACACCCTGCCCGGCAAAGGGCAGATCGAAGCCATGGGCGAGATCAACGTGTTGTTCCTGCCGGTGGGCGGCGGAGGCGGACTAAACGCAGCCCGGGCGGCGGAGGTCGTCAGCCTGATTGAACCCGATATCGTCGTGCCGATGCATTATGCCACGCCGCATTGCAAACTACCGCTCGACCCGCTGGACAAATTCCTCAAAGAAATGGGCGTCGCCGGCCTTGAGCGGATGCCCTCGCTCAAGGTCACCGCCGCAGATTTCCGCACCGAAAACCGCCAGACCCGGGTGCACGTGCTCGATTATGTGAAGGAGTAAGCATGGGCGTGAAGATCTTGCTTACCTGGAACATCAAGCCAGACCGGGAACAGGAATATTTTGAGTTCATCATTGGCGAGTTCATCCCTGGCGCGCAACGCATCGGCCTGCACCCGGTGGATGCCTGGGCAACCCTCTATGGCGATTATCCGCAGATTCAGGTGGGAATTTTTGCCCCCACCGAGGCCAGCGCTCGGAAAGTGCTGGCCTCGGTGGAATGGCAGGCGCTGCAAGAGAAGTTGTTGACCTTTGTCACCGATTATGCGTATAAAATCGTGCCTGCCCGGCGCGGCTTTCAGTTTTAGGCATGATGGAAGGCTGTGCCCGACGCCTGCTGGCCTGGTACGAGGAGGAAAAACGCGTCCTGCCCTGGCGCGACAACCCAGACCCGTATGCGGTCTGGGTTTCTGAAATTATGCTGCAACAAACGCGTGTCGAAACGGCGCTGCCGTATTATCAGCGCTGGATGGCGCGTTTTCCCGACGTGGCCTCTCTGGCGGCGGCTGAAGAAAGGGAGGTGTTGTCGCTTTGGGAGGGGCTAGGGTATTACACGCGGGCGCGCAACTTGCATCGCGCCGCCCGCGAGGTGATGCGGCATTATGGGGGGCAATTGCCAGCAGAAAAGGAGGCTTTGCGCGCCCTGCCCGGGATTGGGGAATATACCGCCGGGGCTATTGCCTCGATGGCCTTTGGGCGGGATGAGATCGCAGTAGATGGCAATGTGCTGCGGGTGATGGCCCGTTTGTTCGCCATCGAGAAGCCAATCGACACCGCGGCTGGGCGGCGTGCGGTAGCGGAACGTGTGCGCGCCTGTTTGCCGGCGGGACGAGCGGGTGATTTCAACCAGGCGTTGATGGACCTGGGCGCGCGTCTCTGCTTGCCACGCCAGCCACGGTGCGGCGCTTGCCCCTTGCAAGCCGACTGCCTGGCACAGCAATCTGGGCGGCAGGCGGAATTTCCGCGCCGTCGTCCTCGGCGCCGCCCACCCAAAGTTGTGGTGACGGCGGCGGTCATCACCCGTGGCGGGCGGGTGTTGATAGCCCAGCGGCCCAGCGGGGGACTGCTGGGCGGGTTGTGGGAATTCCCGGGCGGAAAACTGGAACCCGGAGAGAGCCTGCACGCTTGCTTGCAGCGTGAAATTCGCGAAGAACTGGGCGCGGCGATTCAGGTAGGCCCCTCACTGGGCGTTTACCGCCATGCTTACACCCATTTTCAGGTCACTTTGCACGCTTTCCGCGCCTGGCTTCTGGCGGGCGAGTCTCCGCGCCCGGTGCAGGTGCAGGCCTTGCGTTGGGTCCAGCTGGAAGAATTGACTTCGTTCCCGATGGGCAAGATCGACCGCGAAATCGCCCGTCGTTTGCAAAAGGACGCTTGAGGGTGGTTTTCTCGCCCGTTGCTTCCGCTTCCCGTCCGGTGCGGTGAAAGCTCTGCGGCGGTGGACGATCTGGTATATACTGAAGGGAGCACCCCCTCAATGGAAAGGAGCGCGAGATGTATTTGGAAGAAGTGCTTGAAGTTGCGCTAGGCTTGGTGATGATGTGGCTGTTTGTCAGCATTGCTGTTATGCAATTGCAGGAATGGACGGCCAGTATCTTGGGGATGCGCGCCAAAGACCTGGAAATGGCGATCCGGCAGCTGCTGACGGAGGAGCAAACGCAGGTGTTCTATCGGCACCCGCTGGTGAAGGGGCTGTATAAGTCTTCTTCTTCCGGCTGGCGGCGGGCCGTCAACGGCGTGCGGCGCCTCTTTCGTCTGCCGCCGCTGTCATCCGAAGGTCGGCCCTCGTACATCCCGCCCGATCGCTTTGCCAAAACCGTGTTGGACATTGTCATTTTCGCTGGCACGCCGCTTTCTCCCATTCAGCAGGCTTTGTCTGCAGTGGAGGGGGTGGTCGCTGAAAGCCGCGATGCCAAAATGCAGGCAGACTGGCAGGAATTGTGGCGGATGACGCAAACCCTGATGGCCCAACCCGCTGTCAGCCAGCGGGCGATGGATTCGGTACGGGCCGGGGTGGAGGCGTTTTGTCGCCAGTATGGGCAGGCATATCCTGAACTGTGCCCTGCGCTGGAAAGCGCCCTGCAACAAGCGCAGGCCAGCCTGGAAAACTGGTCGGAGGAAGCCTTGCGCGATCCGCAGCAGGTCCTCCGCACCCTGGAAACCGGGGTGCAGATGCTGGCCCAGCGTTCGCCGACCTTTGCGCAAGCCATGCAGGCCCTCCTGCGCGATGTCTCTCTTTACGCCGGAGAGGCGGAAGACAAGATCGCTGCCACCCGCCAGGCGGTGGAAAACTGGTTCAACGATGCCATGGATCGCCTCTCGGGCTGGTACAAGCGAAAAATGCAATTGCTCGCCTTCCTCTTTGGCGTGGCGTTGGCCGTCTTCTTGAACGTGGACAGCGTTCACATCGCCCAGTATTTATGGCGGGAGCCGATGGTGCGCCAGATGCTGGCCGCTTATGCCTCTACCTACGCCGAAAATGCGGCAGCCATGCCCTCTGCGGAGGTCGTGCCGCCGGCGGATACCGTTGAAACCTTGCAGGAAGAGCTCAGCGGCTTACAAATCCCGATCGGCTGGCAACTGGATGCCATTGAAACGTACGGGAAGGTCTGCTCTCCCATCTCCTTTGGCAGTGAGCGGGTGTTTGGCTTACCCGGCCTGGATGAAAACGGCCAGCCGATCTGCGCTCGCATCACCAACTTGCCGCGCAGCACGGACGAATGGGTGATGAAGGTCATCGGTTTATTGGTCACCGGGGCGGCGGCAGCGCAAGGCGCTCCCTTCTGGTTCGATATTCTCAAGCGTCTGGTGCAGGTGCGCGGCGCAGGAGCCAAGCCAGAAGAAAAGAAACAAGGGTAGTTCTGCTTCTCGCATCCAAAAAAGA
>WGAD01000256.1 GCA_015489255.1 Anaerolineales bacterium
CCTCCTCGGTGGACAATTCGCGCGGGTCGCGGCGATGCTGGGCGTCCGCGCGGCAGTGGACACAGGCATAGGCGCAGGCGCGGGTCACCTCCCAGGCGATGGTGAAGGGCGCCTGGTTGAAATCCACCTGCGGATAGCGGCGGTCGTGATATTGCCGCTCGGCAGCGGCACGGTCGGAAAGGTTGGGTGTGGGCATTTTCGTTTCCTTTTGTCGTGAACTTGTTTCCCTTCAGGGAACCATGTACAATAAAAATGAGGTTCCCATGAACAAACGAACGATACAAAAAGTTGTTGTCAAAAGCCGTTTGTCAAAACAGCCATCGGATGCCGCCTTTTGGCGTTCCCGCCCGATAGAAGATCGCCTGGCAATGGTCGAGCAACTTCGTCAAGAATTCCATGGATGGAAGCATGATTCTCAACCCAGACTTCAAAGAGTTCTTTCAGTTACTAAACGAACATGAAGTACGCTATCTTGTGGTTGGGGGATATGCCGTAGCCTTGCATGGCTATCCCCGATATACCAAGGACGTGGATATCTGGATAGAGCGCTCCCCGGAAAATGCTGCCAGGATGTCGAAGGCGTTGGAAGCCTTTGGTTTTGGCAGTCTTGGCCTGACAGAAGCGGATTTCCTGGAACCGGATACCGTCATTCAACTGGGGTATGCGCCCAATCGCATTGACCTGCTCATCGGCATCCCGGGGGTGAAATTTGAGACGTGTTACGCCGCCAAAGTCGATGTTGAAATTGAGGGGGTAACGCTTCATTTTATTGACCGGGAACATCTGATTCAGAGCAAGCGCGCTTCAGGGCGTCATCAAGACCTCGCCGATATCGAAAATCTCGAAGGCTGATCGGTTCAGCCAACGCGCCGCCTCCAGCACACTTTGCCTGTCGTTGCGAGGCGGCACAGCCGCCGGAGCAATCTCCCCGGCGAAACATGGAGAGCGTTTCGCCTCTGCGGGGTTTGCAATGCCATCAGGTTTCTTGCAGCCAGCGCGCCGCATCCAGCGCGTGGTAGGTGATGATCAAATCCGCGCCGGCGCGCTTGAAGCCGGTGAGCAGCTCCAGCACCACGCGCTGCTCGTCCACCCAGCCGTTGGCCGCGGCGGCTTTGACCATGCTGTACTCGCCGCTGACGTTGTAGGCCGCCAGCGGCAGTTCGGGGAAGGCCTCCTTCACGCGGCGGATCACATCCAGGTAGGGTAGCCCGGGTTTGACCATCAGCATATCGGCGCCTTCGGCCACGTCAATGGCCGCTTCGCGCAAGGCTTCTGCGCCGTTGGCCGGGTCCATCTGGTGCGAGGCGCGGTCGCCGAACTTCGGCGCACCTTCCGCCGCATCGCGGAACGGGCCATAGAAGCCGGAGGCGTACTTCACCGCGTAAGACAAAATCGGGATGTGCGCGAAGCCTTTCTCGTCCAGCGCGGCGCGGATGGCCCCCACCATGCCGTCCATCATGCCCGAAGGGGCCACGATGTCGGCCCCGGCTTCAGCGTGACTGACCGCTACCTGCCCCAGCACGTCCAGCGTCGGGTCGTTGAGCACGAAGCCTTCTTCGAGATGTGGATGCGCGTGTTCGCCGCTGGAGAGCACCCCGCAATGGCCGTGGTCGGTGTACTCGCACAGGCAGACGTCGGTCACCACCACCATGTCGGGCAGTTCGGCTTTGATGGCGCGAATCGCCCGCTGGACGATGCCATCCGGGGCGAAGTTCTCCAGCCCGATGGAGTCTTTCGTCGCCGGGATGCCGAAGAGGATCACTGCCGGCACGCCCAGTTCCCAGGCGGTGCGGGCTTCAGTCACCGCTTCGGCCACCGAGAGCTGGGCGATGCCGGGCATCGAAGCGATCGGCGTGCGGCCTTCGCCGTGACGCACGAAGAGCGGGTAGATGAAATCGCGGGGCGTCAGCGTCGTCTCGCGCACCATCGCGCGGATGGCAGGCGTGCGGCGCAGTCGCCGGGGACGGGAGAGGGGAAAGGGAGGATAAGCAGCGGTCATCGTCAGTCTCGTTTCAGGGCGTAAAATTTTTCATCGCCTGCACCAGCCCTTCTATCGTGTGCGGGCGGGCAACCGCGTCCACGCGGAAACCGGCTTCCCGCGCCGCCGCGGCGGTCGTCGGCCCGATGCAGGCGACCTTTGGCAGCCCGGGCAAACGCAGGGGATCGAGTGCGGTCCCATCCAGCAGGCGGAGGAAATTCCGCACCGTGGACGGGCTGGTGAAGGTCAGCCAGTCCACGCCGCGCTGCAACGCGGCCAGTCCGTCCGGATTAGGGGCGGCGGGCAGGGTGCGGTACACAGTGATTTGGTGCGCCACCCCGCCGGCGGCAGCCACGCCTTTGGGCAACGTCTCGCGGGCGATGTCGGAGCAGGGGAAGAGCACCCAGCGTCCGCGCAGGTCGCCGAGGGCAGCCACCAGGGCCTCGGCGGTGTGCTCTGCCGGGACGAGGTCGGGTTCAATCCCGCGCGCCCGCAGGGCGGCAGCAGTCTTCGCGCCAATGGCAGCGATTCTCCCCCCTCCCGCTCCTCCCCCCTTAGGGAGGAGGGCAAGGG
>WGAD01000257.1 GCA_015489255.1 Anaerolineales bacterium
GCCCTGGGAGAATGGGCGGAAGGCGCGTTTTTGCTTTTCCTCTTTAGCCTGGGGCACGCCGGCGAGCATTATGCCCTCGATCGCGCCCGCAGCGCGGTCAATGCGCTGGGAGAATTAATGCCCAAAACGGCCCGCGTGCGCGTGGGCGATCAGGTGGTGGAGCGCCCCGTTGCCGTCTTGCAAATCGACGATGTGGTTTTGGTGCCGCCGGGCAGCCGCATTCCGGTAGATGGCGAGGTCGTGGCAGGAGAAAGCGCCGTCGATCAAAGCCCGGTGACGGGTGAAAGTGTGCCCGTCTTGCGCGGCGTTGGCGACGAAGTCTTTGCGGGCAGCATTAACCAGGAGGCGGCGCTGGAGGTGAAAGTCACCCGCCTGGCGAAAGACAACACCCTGGCGCGGGTGATGCAATTGGTGGCCGAAGCCCAAAGCCAGCAAAGCCCAACCCAGCAGTTCACCGAGCGCTTCACCGCCCGCTTTGTACCGGCGGTTCTGGCGCTGGTGCTGCTGGTCATCGTTCTGCCGCCGCTCTTTGGCTGGATGCCCTTGCGGACCAGCTTCTACCGGGCCATGCTGCTCTTGGTGGCGGCCTCGCCCTGTGCGCTGGCGCTGGGAACGCCGGCAACGGTGTTGGCGGGCGTCGCCCAGGCGGCACGCAACGGCGTTTTGATCAAAGGAGGCGCCCACCTGGAAAACCTGGGCGGGCTGGAAGTGATGGCCTTCGACAAAACCGGCACGCTGACGGAAGGACGCTTTCAGGTGACGGACATTTTGCCGCTGGCGCCAGAGATGACGGAAGACGACCTCCTGCGTTTGACGGCGGCTGTGGAACAGAGCGCAGATCACCCCTTGGCCCGCGCCGTGGTAGACGCAGCGCGCGCACGCGGGTTCGACCTGCCCGCTGCGGCGGGCCTGGAGGCCTTGCCCGGGCGGGGCTTGCGGGCGCAGTTGGATGGCAAGCCGGTGTGGATCGGTTCGGGCAAGCTCTTCCAGTCTCACGATGCGCCTGCGCTTTCGGCGGCGGCAGCGGAACGCCTGGCTGCCCTGGAAGCGGCAGGCAAAACCGCCATGCTGGTGCATTATGATGGCCGTTTTGTGGGTTTGCTGGCGCTGGCAGATGCGCCGCGCCCGCGAGTGCGGGAAACCCTGGAGAAGCTGCGCGCACTGGGCATTCGGCACCTGGTGATGCTGACCGGCGACAACGAAACGGTGGCCCGACGCATTGCCCGCGAAGTAGGGGTGACGGAAGTGCGGGCAGACCTGATGCCGGAAGAGAAACTGGATGCCATTCGCGCCTTGCAGGCAGAATATGGCCCGGTGGCGATGACCGGCGATGGCGTCAACGATGCGCCAGCCTTGGCGACGGCGACCGTTGGCATTGCCATGGGCGGGGCCGGAACGGCTGTTGCCCTGGAGACGGCGGATGTCGCCCTGATGGCCGACGATTTGGGCAAACTGCCCTTTGCCGTGGGACTGAGCCGGGCCAGCCGGCGCATCATTCGTCAGAACCTGGCCGTTTCGCTGGGGGTCATTGCCCTGCTGATCTTGACCTCGTTCCTGGGTGTGATGGAGTTGAGCGGGGCGGTGGTCTTGCACGAAGGCAGCAGCCTGGTGGTGGTGCTCAACGCCTTGCGCTTGCTGCGTTTTCGTGACCGCTGTGCGGTTGAAAGGCGGGAGTATGCAGCTCCCGCCTTCTTTTTTTTTGATGAAATTAGGAGGGAAATCCCCCGTTCCTCGGAATGAATTTCACGTATAATGCAGCACATGGACGAGAAAAGCTTGCGTCACCGGCTGGAAGAATTGCGCCAGCAGATACGGGAACACAATTATCGCTACTATGTGCTGAACGCGCCGTTGGTTTCGGATGCGGAATACGACGCCCTGATGCGCGAATTGCGAGAAATCGAAGCCGCTCACCCCGACTGGGTGACCCCCGATTCTCCCACCCAGCGCGCCGGCGCGCCGCCAGCGGAGGGTTTTGCCAAAGTGCGGCATCCGGCGCCCATTTTGTCGCTGGCGAATGCATTTAGCGAGCAAGAGGTGCGGGCCTGGTACGCCCGCCTGTTGAAGCTGGACAGCCGGGTGGCGGAAAGTGGCTTTGTGGTGGAGCCGAAGATCGACGGGTTGACGGTTGTGCTGCACTACCGCGAGGGCCGGCTGACCCAGGCGGCCACCCGTGGCGATGGCGAAGTGGGAGAAGACATCACGGCCAACGTCCGCACCATCAAGGCCGTGCCGCTGCGCATTCCCTTGACGGCGGAAGGGCTGCTGCCTCCTCCCTCGCTGGTGGTGCGCGGCGAGGCGTTTATGTTCGTGCACGATTTCGCTGCCTTGAACGAAGCGCTGCGCCAGGCCGGCGAACGGACCTACCTCAATCCGCGCAACACAGCAGCAGGTTCACTGCGCCAGTTGGACCCGCGCGTTACCGCCGCCCGTCCGCTGACTGTGTTGACCTATCAGATCGTCCATGCCGCTGGCGGCGAGGTCCCCGCGACGCAATGGGAAACGCTGACCTATTTGCGCGCGCTGGGCTTCCCGGTGGCGGAGATGGCGCGCCGCTTCGCTTCCTTGGATGAAGCCTTGCAATACGCGCTTTCCTGGGCGGAGCGGCGGGAAACCTTGCCCTATGAGATCGACGGCATCGTCATCAAACTGGACGACCTGCGCCTGGCGGCAGACCTGGGGTTTGTGGGCAAGGATCCGCGTGGAGCGATTGCCCTGAAGTTCCCCGCCCAGGAAGTGACCACCACGCTGGAAGATATCCGGGTGAATGTGGGCCGTACCGGCGTGCTGACGCCTTATGCCGTGTTGCAGCCGGTGGAGATCGGCGGCGTGCGCGTGGAACGGGCTACCTTGCATAATTTTGACTACATCGCAGAAAAAGATATCCGCATTGGCGACCGGGTGCTGGTCAAACGGGCTGGCGAGGTGATCCCTTATGTCATCGGCCCGGTGACCGCGGCCCGAAGCGGCGCAGAACGCCCCTTTGTCCCGCCAGAAACTTGCCCCTCTTGCGGTCAGCCGGTGGAACATTTTCCGGGTGAGGTCGCCTGGTATTGCGTCAACGCTGCTTGCCCGGCGCAGCGCATCCGGCGGCTGGAGCATTTCGTCTCGCGCGGAGCGATGGATATCCGCGGCCTGGGCATCAAGATCGTGGAACAACTGGTGCAGGCCGGGCTGGTGGAAGACGTGGCCGACCTGTATTTTCTGCAAAAGGAAGATTTGCTTGGGCTGGAAGGCTTTGCCGAAAAAAAGGCCGACAACCTCCTGTCCGCGATCGCGGCCTCCCGCCAGCAGCCGCTGCCCCGTCTGCTCAACGGGTTGGGGATCCGCGGGGTAGGGGAGACGATGGCCGCCGAGCTGGCAGCGCATTATCCCTCGCTGGACGCCCTGATGACGGCCACGCGCGAGGAACTGGAAGCCCTGGAAGGCGTCGGCCCGCAAATCGCCGCGGCGATTGTGGATTGGTTCAGCCGCGAGCACAACCGCCGCCTGCTGGACAAATTGAAGGCGGCGGGCGTTTGGCCGCAGGCCTCCCCCCCGGCAGCCGTTGCGGCGGCCCGTCCGCTGGAGGGATTGACTTTCGTGATTACGGGCACCCTACCCACCATGAGCCGGGCAGAAGCGAAAGCGTTTATCCAGGAGCGCGGCGGTCGGGTCAGCGGGTCGGTCAGCCGCCAGACGGATTTTCTGGTCGTTGGCGAAAAACCGGGCGCTAAGTTGGCAAAGGCGCGCGCCCTGGGGGTGCGCATCCTCGATGAAGATGGGCTGCGCGCGTTGGCAGACCGGCGATAAGGAGGCAAGATGCACATTGACGGCAAGAGCAAGCGAATGATGGGGCTGGGGATTACGTTTCTCGTGGCCTATGCCGGCCTGCTCTTTAGCGAGGCGGGCAGCAAACGTTTCTTCGATTTTCACACCACCTTTCTCCCCTTCCTGACGTCTTTTGTCGCCTGGCTTGTGCTCATGGCGTTGAGCAACCAGGCCAGCGGCACGACCACGGAAAGGGTCTGGCGCTTGTTTGCCGTTGGCATGAGCTTCTGGGTGCTGGCTGAAGGGTTGTGGTTTTATTATGGATTCTGGCAGGGCGTTGAATTGCCCTACCCGTCCTGGGGGGATCTCTTCTGGGCGCTGGGCTATCTGCCCATTGTGTTCGGTCTGTGGCGGCAATACCACACGCTGGAGGTATCTATTTCCGCGCCGCGCCGCGCTGGTCTGGTGTTCTTTCTGGTCGTCCTGTTGGCGATCATCGGCTTTGGACTGCACCCGCTGGTCAATAACCTGGACCTGACGACCGCAAGCCAATTCTTTCTGGATGTGGTTTATCTCTTGCTGGATATCACCCTGCTGGCAGCGCTCTACCTCATGGTCTCGGCTTTGGCGGGCGGGTTGTTGTCGGTGGCGTGGCATTGGGTGGCCGCCGGTTTTGCGCTTCTCTCCTTGTCGGACGCTTTTTTCTCCATGCTCACCTGGCACGGGCAATATTACCCCCAGGGTGAGACGAATTTTTTCAGCCTTTTGACCGATTACCTGTACGTCAGCGCTTACGTTGTTATCGTCGTTGGGCTGTTGCTCTATCATCATCTGATGAAACAAAGCCGCCAGCTGGTTCCGGCAGCCCTGGCGAAAGAAGAGACCGGGCCGCTGCAAGTGCAAAACCGCATCGTTGTCTTTACCGATGGACACAACCGCATCATTTCTGCTTCGCCGACGTTGGCGGCCTTGCTCGGGCTGGAGAGCGTGTCCGGGGTGGAAGGTCGCCCCTTGCGCGAAGTGTTGCCTGGCCTGGAGCGCCTGGAACGCCGCTTGCAGCACGAGGGCTTCGTCAGCGAAATGCTGGTTACGTTGAAGACGGGGCAGGGTGCGCCCGTTCCGGCGCGCGTCTCTGGCCTGGGGATGCGCGAAGGCGATCGCTGGCAGGGAGCCAACATCCTGATCGGACTGTTGGTTTCACTGGGCGTGGACGATGCCATGAACGAGGAATTCCGCAGCATGGCCGATTACATCGCCTCGCGCGCCGGCATTTTGCGCCAGGAGCATCGCTCTGTGGTGGATGATTATTTGAACCAGGCCTTGTCGGCTTTTCACACGGCGGTGATGTTGTCCAAGGGGCCGGCGGTTGCGGAGGGATTCCAGCGGCATGTGGAGGTGAGCTTGCGCGAGGCGGGTTACCCCGTGGAGGAACGGGATGCAAAAATGGTCTTTTCCGATCGCTTGCCTCAGGATGAATACCTGCGCGGCGTGCGCCAGGCGATAGAGATTGCCATGCAGCGCGCGGTGGAATTGCTCGGGCGCGGCGGCGCGCACGCGGCATTGCGCCAGGTGAAGCAAAACATGCGCGGACGCGCCCGCGAGATTTTGCAACAACAAGGATTACTGCGCGATTGACAACCCGAGCAGCCCCGCTGGTGAAGCAAGCAGCCCCTTCGCAGGGCTGCTTTTTTTTCAGGGGTGAGAAGAAAGTCCCAATTTCATTGCAGCGCTTGCAATTGGGGTAGAAAAAGTGTAAAATGTGGTAGAAAGTGGTAGAAAGTGGTAGGAAGTGGTGTCGCCGGGAAACCGGCGATGTGCTGTTAAGGAAAGGTCGTAGAACAAATGTTCTTGGGTCAGTACCACCATACGATAGATGCAAAAGGCCGCCTGATCGTTCCCGCGCGTTTTCGTGAACGGCTGACCGAGGGCGCCTTTCTGACCCAGGGCTTTGACCGCAACCTGATGGTGATGACCGTCGATTATTTTACCCGGGTTTACGAGCGTATCAACGCCATGAACCTTGCCGACCCGACGGCTCGCCTGTTGCGCCGCCTGATCCTGGGCAATGCCTATCAGGTGGATGTGGACAAGGCTGGCCGCATTCTCTTGCCGCAGACCTTGCGCGAAGCGTTGGCGCTGCAAGATGAGGCCGTGGTGGTGGGGCAGGGCGATTATTTTGAGATCTGGCAGCCGTCATTGTGGGACGCTCAACTGGCCTTGCTGCAAGATGCAGAAGCCAACGCTCAACGTTTTGCCACCCTGGATTTGACCACCCCCGGCCCGGAGAGCGCTGCGGCAGCCGAATGAAACCTGCTCACCTGCCTGTACTTTACCAACCCGTTTTGGATGGATTGCAACCGCGCAGCGGAGGCCGTTACCTGGACGGCACGCTGGGGGCAGGCGGACACGCCGCGGGCATCCTGGCGCGCAGCGCCCCCGACGGCCAATTGCTGGGGTTGGACGTGGACCCGCGGGCTGTGACGCTCGCCCGCCAGCGCCTGGCCGTCTTTGGTGAGCGTGCGATCATCCGCCAGGCCTCCTACCTGGACTTGCGCTCCCAGCTGGACGCCCTCGGCTGGGCGACGGTGGACGGGATCTTGCTCGACCTAGGCGTTTCCTCCATGCAGGTGGATGAACCCGGGCGAGGGTTTTCCTTCCGCCAGGATGCGCCGCTGGACATGCGTTTTGGGCCTCATCTCTCGCGCACCGCCGCCGACCTGGTGAACGACTTGCCAGAGGAGGAATTGGTCGATCTCCTCTGGCGGTATGGCGAGGAGCGGGCGGCGCGGCGCATCGCCCGTGCGGTGGTGGCCGCCCGTCCCGTGCGCACCACCCGCGAGTTGGCCGACCTGGTGGCGCGGGTCAAGGGAGCGGCGCCACGGGGGCGGCATCCTGCAACGCAAACCTTTCAGGCTTTGCGCATTGCCGTCAACGATGAGTTGCAGGCGGTGGAGAAGGTGCTGCCGCTAGCGCTGGCTGCGTTGCGCCCCGGCGGCCGCCTGGCCGTCATTGCCTTTCATTCGCTGGAAGACCGGTTGGTCAAGCAATTTTTCCAGCGCGAAAGCCGCGATTGTCTCTGCCCGCCCCGGCAGCCGGTGTGCACCTGCGGGCACCGCGCCCGCCTGAAACGAATCACCCGCAAACCCATCCGGGCGGATGAGCGCGAAATCCGCCATAACCCGCGCGCCCGCAGCGCCCGTCTGCGGATTGCCGAAAAGATCGCTTAAAAAGAATGTTGACCCGATCCTTTGCCCGTTTTCAGCAAGCCTATCGTCAAGCCCCCTGGCAGCATCTGCGCCAGTGGTGGGGCTTGTTTGCGCTGGGCGGGGCAGTGATGGTGGCGTTGGCCGTGCTGCATTTGGCGCTGGTTTCGCGCACGGCTATCGTTGGCCGCGAGATGGAGAACCTGCGCGCCGAGATCGCCAATTTGCGCAGCGAAAACGTCCGCCTGGAGGCGCAATACGCTGAAATCACCGCTTACGAGGTCATGCATGCCCGCGCGCTGGCGCTTGGCTACCGCAAAGTGCCGCCGGAACAGCAAATTTACGTCTATGTAGATGGATATTCTCCGCCGCAAACGGCGCCGCCAGCCGCAGCCCCTCCTTTCGCCGCCTCCGCCGGATTGCCCGCCGAGTACACCCAATCGCTGGTCGATTGGGTGTTGGGGTACTTGCAGGGGGTAGAGCGATGAACGTATCGTCCCGCCGTTTGCTCCTGGCGACGGCGTTGTTCGGAGCCGTGGGGCTTCTCGTGCCGCTGCGCATCCTGTACTTGCAGTTCGGCCCGCAGGCCGAGCGCATCCGCGCGCAGGAGATCGAGGGGCAGTACGTGGTGGTGCAGCCGCCGCGCGGCGAAATTTACGATCGCAATGGCCAACTGCTGGCGGGCAACCAGACGGTGTACGAGGTGGGCGTGGATCTGACCCAGATGGACGATCCGGAGACCCTGGCGTTGACCTTGAGCGTGCTGCTGGAGGTTGACCACGACGCTTTGCTCTCTCAGCTGCAAAACCCGCCGGCAGGCTTGCGCTATCTGGTGGTGAAAGATTTTGTCGGCGCGGAGGTGCAACAGCAACTGGCGGCCCTGCAGGAAGAGCTGGCGCAACAAGGCGCGGGCGCTTCTGCGGAGGGCGAAACGCCGCCTAGCCTGCGCGGGCTGAGCTTCCGGCAGCATTTTTTCCGTGTGTATCCGCAGCATCAACTGGCTGCGAACGTGCTGGGGTTCGTCAATTACGAGTATCGCGGTGTGTTGGGCGTGGAAGAGCAGTACGATGTCTTCCTGGGGGGGCGTCCGCAGCGGGTCTGGGTGCCGCGGTCGCCGCTGGAGGCCGATCAGGTGGAGATGCCCACCGAAAACGCCGCCCTGGAATTGACGCTGGACGCCGCCCTGCAGGGCGAGGTGGAAGACATCCTCGATGCAGCCCTGGTGCGCTATGGCGCACAAAGCGGCGTCATCGTGGTGATGGACCCGCGCAACGGCGAGATCTGGGCCATGGCTTCGGCGCCGCGCTTCGACCCCAACCGGTTTTGGGAATATGACGATTATTTTGCCAACGCCGCCGAATACAACCGCGCTGTCAGCATGGTGTATGAACCCGGGTCGGTGTTCAAAATCCTGACGATGGCCGCCGGTCTGGACGCCGACGTTATCCAGCCAGATACGACCTTCCTCGATACGGGCATTTATTACATCGGCCAGTATGCCGTGTACAACTGGAACCGCGCTGCCTGGGGTGAACAGACGATGACCGGCTGCCTGGCGCATTCGCTGAACGTTTGCCTGGCCTGGGTGGCAGATGAAATGGGCGTAGAGACCTTTTACCGTTACATGCGTTCTTTTGGCCTGGGGCGCAGAACCGGCATCGACCTGGCAAACGAGGCCGCCGGGCGACTGAAGCTCCCGGGCGATAGCGACTGGTACCCGCTGGAACTGGGAACCAATGCCTTCGGGCAGGGAGTGGCGGTGACGCCGGTGCAGATGCTGGCCGCGGCCTCGGCTGTGGCGACGGATGGGCGCATGGTGGCGCCGCACGTGGTGCGAGCTGTGATCGGCGATAATGGTCGCTATGAAGTGCCAGCGCAAACGATCGGCGCGCCTATCTCCGCCGAAACGGCGGAAACGCTCAGCTGGATGCTTTCCGAGGCCATCAGCACTGAAACCTCCCTGGCGATCGTGCCCGGCTATCGGATTGCGGGCAAGACGGGCACAGCAGAAATCCCCGGCGAGGAAGGGACCAACACCTCTTTCATCGGTTGGGGGCCGGTGGACGACCCGCAATTTATGGTCTATGTCTGGTTGGAGCGTCCAACCGCCTCCATTTGGGCTTCGGAAGTCGCGGCGCCCGTGTTTCGTGATGTGGCCCAGGTGGTGATCGATTTTCTCAACCTGCCACCCGACGAGATTCGTCTGGCAACGGAGCGGTGAGCGACGATGTTTGGATTGAAGGATGTTATCGCAGCCCTGACGGGCAAAACCCCGGATGCGCCGCATCTCTTTACCGAGGCGGCCATCGATTCTCGCCAGGTGATCCCGGGTGGATTGTTCATCGCCATTCCCGGCAAGCGCGTGGACGGGCACGATTTCATTCCCCAGGCTTTTGCCCGGGGCGCCCTGGCCGCGTTGGTGCAGCGCGAGGTGCCCGGCCTCACTTGCAACACCCTGGATTTGCGTCCGGAGCGCCCGCTGCCAGCGGTTGTGCCGCCGCCTCCGCTTTGCTTGCGCGTGGAGGATACGGTCGTTGCGCTGCAAACCATCGCCAGGTATTGGCGCCGTCAGTTGTCCGTGCGTGTGATCGGCGTGACCGGCAGCGTGGGCAAATCGACCACCAAAGAAATTGTGGCCGAAGTGTTGGCGCAGCGTTATCGCACGTTGAAGAACCCGGGCAACCTGAACAACGAGATCGGCCTACCGCTCTCGATCTTGCGCCTGACGCCGGGGCATGAACGCGCCGTCTTGGAGATGGGTTTCTACGTCCCGGGCGAGATCGCCTTCCTGTGCGAAATCGCCCGTCCCGTGGTGGGTGTGGTGACCAACGTCGGCCTGGTTCATGCGGAGCGCGCCGGTTCGCAAGAGGCGATCGCCCGTGGCAAGGCCGAACTGGTGCAAGCCCTGCCGCCGGATGGCGTTGCCGTGCTCAATTACGATGACCCCTGGGTGCGCCGCATGGCAGAACAAACCGTCGCGCGCGTGCTCTTTTATGGATTGGACCCGGCTGCCGATTTGTGGGCAGATGAGATCGTCAGCCTGGGCTTGGAAGGCCTGAAGCTGCGCCTGCATTACCAGGATGAAACCGTACACCTGCGCGTTCCACTGCTGGGGCGTCACTCGGCGCACACCGTGTTGCGGGCGGCGGCGGTTGGTCTGGCGGAAGGCCTGGACTGGCCGGAGATCGTCCGCGGTCTGCGCCACAGCAACACCCAGCTGCGCATGGTCACGGTGCGGGCCGACAGTGGCGCACTGTTGATCGACGACACATACAACGCCTCGCCGCAATCCATGCTGGCGGCCTTGAATTTGCTGGCCGAGCTGCCCGGGCGGCGGGTGGCCGTCCTGGGCGATATGCTGGAACTGGGGCCTTATGAAGCCGAAGGCCACCGCCTGGTGGGGCTGCGGGCTGCGGAAGTGGCCGACGTGCTGGTCACACTGGGGCGGCTTGGCGCTCAAATTGCGGACAGTGCGCGCCAGGCTGGCTTCCCGGCGGAGGCTTTGCACGTCTGCGCGTGCCACGAAGAGGTGGTGGATTTCTTGCGCCAAGAGCTGACCGCTCAAGACGTGGTGCTGATCAAAGGCTCCAACGGCCTGGGGATGCACCGCATTGTGGCGGCGCTGGAGAAGAAAGCATGATCGAATACACTGCGGCGGTGCTGAGCCTGTCGGGTTTGAGTTTCTTGCTGGCGCTCATCTGGGGCGAGCCGCTGTTGCGCATCTTACGTCATTTTCGCATAGGCAAAGTAATTCGCATGGAAGGGCCGGAGCGGCATTTCGAGAAAATGGGCACGCCGACCATGGGCGGTGTGATGATCATCCTGCCCGTGGTGCTGATGACGCTCCTGCTCAACGCCGCCCCGCTGATTGGCTTCAAGGGCGTTGGTCCCTCGGTGCTGGTGCCGACCCTCGCCTTGCTGGTCTATGGCCTTTTGGGCGCGGTAGACGATTGGGAAGGCGTGCGCGGAGCGCGTCGCGGGCTGGGCATGCGCGCCCGCACCAAATTTGCCATTCAAATTGCCCTGGGCATGGTCATCGGCTGGGTGCTGAAGTACATGCTGGACGTGCCCGATGTCTTTTTGCCCGGCGTACCGGTGGAACTGGAACTCGGTTGGGTTTACGTCCCGCTGGCCGCTCTCCTGGTGGCGGGCTTTTCCAACGCCGTTAACCTGACCGACGGTCTCGACGGGCTGGCGGGGCTGATCGCGGCCACCGCCTTCGGCGCCTATGGCGGCATTGCGCTCTTGCAGGGGCAAATTTACCTGGCGCAGTTCAGCTTTTTGCTGGTAGGCGCCATTTTCGGCTTTTTGTGGTTCAACGTCCACCCGGCGCAGCTCTTCATGGGCGATACCGGTTCCCTGGCGCTGGGCGCCACGCTGGCCGTCGTCGCCCTGATGACCGGGCACTGGCCTTTGTTGGCCCTGATCGGGATCGTTCCCCTCAGCGAGACCCTGAGCGTGATGCTGCAGGTGGCTTATTTCAAATGGACGGGCGGTAAACGCTTGTTTAAAATGTCGCCGCTGCATCATCACTTTGAACTGTCTGGCTGGAGCGAAACCCAGGTGGTGCAGCGTTTTTGGCTGATCAGCTTGCTGGCGGCGCTCTTCGGTGTGGGATTGGCGATGCTATGAACGACAAGAACTGGCGTGGACGCAGGGTGCTCATCCTGGGCGCAGCCCGTCAGGGGACGGCGTTGGCGCGTTACCTGGCGCGCCGCGGCGCGCAGGTGACGCTGAACGATCGGCGGGAAGCGGCAGACCTGGCCGAAGCGCGGGCGGCGCTAGAAGGACTGCCCATCCGCTGGGTTTTGGGCGGGCACCCGCTCTCCTTGCTGGAGGACTGCGATTTGCTTTGCCTTTCCGGCGGCGTGCCGCTACGCTTGCCGCTGGTGCAAGAAGCCCTGCGGCGCGGGATTCCGCTGTCGAACGATACGCAAATCTTTCTGGAAGCAGCGCCTTGCCCGACCGTTGGCATCACAGGATCGGCGGGCAAGACGACGACCACGGCGCTGGTCGGCGAAATGGCAAAACAGGCCCGACGCGCTGGCCCCGGCCGGGTGTTCGTCGGCGGCAACATCGGCGATCCGCTCATCAATTACCTGGACGAGATGACCGCAGATGACCTGGCCGTGCTGGAGATTTCCAGCTTTCAGCTGGAGCAGATGACCCTGTCTACTGATGTGGCGGCGGTGTTGAACATCACGCCCAATCACCTGGATCGGCATGGGACGATGGACGCGTATACAGCGGCCAAAGCGCGGCTGGTTCGTTTCCAGTCTCCTACTGGCGCGGCGGTGCTGGGGCGCGATGACCCCGGCGCCTGGGCGTTGCGCAGCGAGGTTCGTGGTCGTTTGCTGGCCTTTGGCCTGCGTCCGTTTGCCGACGAAGGGACGTTCCAGCGCGATGGCTGGCTCTGGCTGCGGCTAGACGAGAAAGAAAGCCGTTTGTTGCCACGGAAGGCCTTGCGTTTGCGCGGCGATCACAACGTGCTCAATGCGTTGGCCGCCTTTGCCGTTGGCGCTGCTGCTGGCCTGCCGCTGGAAGCCATGCAGCAGGCGGCGGAGGGGTTTCGTGGTGTGCCGCACCGCCTGGAGACGGTTCGGCTCTGGCGAGGGGTGCGCTGGGTGAACGATTCCATCGCCACCGCGCCGGAACGCACGGCGGCAGCCATCCGCGCTTTCGATGAACCGCTGGTGTTGTTGCTGGGCGGGCGCGACAAAAACCTTCCCTGGGATGAATTAGCCGCCCTCGTGCGGCAGCGCGTAGATCATGTCGTCGTCTTTGGCGAGGCTGCCGATAAAATTCTGGCTGCGCTGGCCGCGGCTGAAGGCGAGCGTCCCTATACGCTGGCACGTTGCGCTGGTTTGCAAGAGGCCGTTGAGCGGGCGGCTGCGGTGGCAGCACCCGGGGACGTGGTGCTGCTTTCCCCGGGCGGCACGAGCTTCGATGAATTTGCCGATTTTTCCGAACGAGGAGAAAGGTTTCGCGCATGGGTCATGGCGCTGTCGTAAACCCGCCGCGTGAACGCCAACTGCGCGGCCATCCACTGGGAGACCCTGTGCTGGCGGCCCTGGTGAGCGGCATGACGGCATTCGGGCTGGTGATGTTATATTCCGCCAGCTTCGATTTCCTGGTCTCCATCGGGCATTCACCTTTTGAAGCGGTGGGCAAGCAGCTCATCTGGCTGTTGCTGGGTTTGGTCAGTGCCGGCTTCATGGCGTTGATCGATTATCACCATTGGCAGCGGTGGGCCTTGCCGCTGATCGCGCTGGCGATTTTCCTGCTGGTGTTGGTCGTCTTTATCGGCGAGCAGCGATACGGCGCCAGCCGCGGCCTCTGGGGCGGCTCTGTGCAGCCTTCGGAACTGGCAAAGCTGGCGGTGATCATTTATCTGGCGGTCTGGCTGTACGCCAAACGCGACTTTTTGCACACCTGGGGCTTTGGCCTGCTCCCGTTGGGCATCATCCTGGGGGCGGTGGCCGGGCTGATCTTCTTGCAGCCGGATTTGAGCGCCGGCGTTACCGTGTTCATGCTGGGCACTTTGCTCTACATGCTTTCCGTGCGCGACTTGCGCATCGTTGCTCTCTTGCTGGCGATTGCGGTGCTGTTGGCGATCTTGATGGTGGTGGCGATGCCCACAGGCCGCGCGCGCATGGATAGTTACCTGACCGGTTTGCGCGATCCGCTGGAAAGTTCGTACCACATGCAACGCTCCATTGAAGCCATCGTCAACGGCGGACTGGTTGGGATGGGCCTGGGGCAGGGCGTGAGCAAATGGTATGGCTGGCTGCCTTTCCCGCACACCGACAGCATTTATGCGGTCATCATCGAAGAATTGGGGTTGCTGGGGGGGCTGGCCGTTTGGGGCGGTTTTGCGGCCCTCTTTTGGCGCGGCATCCGCATTGCCAGCCGGGCGCCCGATATGCTGGGCGCTTTGCTGGCGAGCGGTATCACGTTTTGGATTGTGGGCGAAGCCCTGCTGAACATGGGCGTGATGGTGGGCATCTTTCCCTTTGCTGGCAATGCCCTGCCGTTTTTCAGCGCTGGCGGTTCGAATCTGGTGGTTTCGCTGGCAGGGATCGGATTGTTGTTGAACATCGCCCGGCAGGGACGGTCGAATGCCAATTTTTGGAGGTTTTCACATGCGGATTCTGGTCTGCGCAGGCGGCACCGGCGGGGGCGTGTATCCCGCCATGGCGGTGCTGCAAGCGCTGAAGAATAAGAGCGTGGATGTGCTCTGGGTCGGCGGCGAGGGAGGCATGGAAGCCGACCTGGTGCGCCGCGAGGGGATCGCGTATCAAGCCATCCCGGCAGCCGGGCTGCACGGGGTTGGCCCCTTGCGTCTGCCGGGCAATGCGCTCAAACTGGGGCGCGGTCTCTTTGTGGCCCGCCGCATCTTGCGCGCTTATCGTCCGGATGTCCTCTTTTTTACTGGCGGCTATGTGGCCGTTCCGGTGGCGATGGCGGGCAGAAACATCCCAACCCTGGTTTATGTGCCCGATATTGAACCCGGTCTGGCGTTGAAAGGTATTTCCCGTTACGCCGAGGTCATCGCAGTTACCGCCGAGGCCTCGCGGCAGTATTTCACCGAAACGAAGGCCGAAGTGCTGGTCTCCGGCTATCCGGTGCGCGAATCACTGCTTGCCTGGACGCGGGAAGACGCGCTGGAAGCCCTCAATCTGCGGGCTGATGAGCCGGTGCTGCTCTTTTTTGGCGGTAGCAAGGGCGCCCGTTCTATCAACCGGGCTTTGCTGCATCACCTGGACGGGTTACTGACGCTGGGGCAGGTGGTACACATCACTGGCCGGTTAGATTGGGAATATGTCCAGGAGGAACACCACCGGCTTCCGGCCAGCATGGCTTCTCGCTATCATATTTTCCCGTACCTGCACGAACGGATGGGCGCCGCGCTGCGGGCCGCCGATTTGGTCGTGGCGCGGGCTGGCGCCTCTACCCTGGGAGAGTTTCCCGCTTTTGGCGTGCCGGCCATCCTGGTCCCTTACCCTCACGCCTGGCGCTACCAGAAAGTCAACGCCGATTACCTGGCAAGCGAGGGCGCCGCGATCTTGCTGGAAGATGCGGATCTCTGGGGCAAGTTGCTCCTGACCGTGCAGGCGCTCTTCGAGCACCCGGAACGCTTGCAAGCCATGCGCGAAGTGATGCACAGCCTGCATCGTCCCGCTGCCGCCCGCCAGATCGGGCAGGCGCTGCTGACCCTGGGCGAAAGGAAAACCGCATGATCGCCATCCATCACGTTTTTTTGATGTTTGTGTTGGTGTTTGCCATCATTGGCACCATGCGCGGCTGGGCGAAGGAGGTGCTGGTCTCGTTCAGCGTGTTGACGGCCATCGCCCTCAATTATTTGCTGGAACGCTTTGTGCCTCTGACCGTTTTTTCGCAATCGCAATCCGTTTCTCTCTTCTGGATCCGCTTCATCATCCTTATGGTGCTGGTCTTTTTCGGCTACCAGACGGTCAACATTTCCAAATTTGCGCCGCGTGTTCGCCGTGAAAAGATCCAGGATGCGGTGCTGGGGTTCTTCTTTGGCGCCATCAACGGCTACGGCATTGCTGGCACGGTGTGGTATTACCTGAATGAAACGCACTACGCGTTGCAGTTCATTTACCCTCCCCCGCCGGAGTTGCAAGCCAAAATTGCCCAATATGTGGCGCTTTTGCCGCCCAGTTTGATCGGCGACCCGGCGATTTATTTCGCGGTGATTATGGCTTTGATTTTCGTATTGGCGGTGTTTCTCTGATGACGCATTACCACCTGATCGGGATTGGCGGCAGCGGCCTATCGGCCATTGCGCGGATGCTTCTGGAAGCCGGGCATACGGTTTCCGGCTGCGATCGCGCGCCTTCTCAGCTGGCGGAGGCCCTGCGCGCCGCTGGCGCGAGCGTGTACCCCGGGCATGATCCTGCCCACCTGGACGGGGTCGATGTAGTCATCCGTTCTTCGGCTATCC
>WGAD01000258.1 GCA_015489255.1 Anaerolineales bacterium
CGTCCATGCTGATACACCACCGGTAAACGC
Organism: Anaerolineales bacterium; assembly: GCA_015489255.1. Classification (GTDB taxonomy): domain Bacteria; phylum Chloroflexota; class Anaerolineae; order Anaerolineales; family Villigracilaceae; genus S143-42. The sequence continues at coordinate 31 of WGAD01000258.1, forward strand.
AAGGCAAAGACCGTCAGGTACCCCACCGTCCAGGCGGCCACCGCCAGAGAAGCCCAATCTCGGCGGCGCGCAGCCCGAACCAACCAGTGAAACCAGGCCGGCAGGAGCAGGACGCCAGCTCCCACCAGGGGCATCAAAAACTGATTGCGCAGCCGTCGCCATAACGGGGTCTGCAAAAGCGAGGCGTATTCGGCCTGTTTAGCGTAAAACGTATTGGGCAACACCGTTCCGTCCAGCAAGAGGTTGAACAACGCATAAAAAGCCAGCGGCACGCCCAGCGTCAGGAAAAAGACGCCCAACCGCCGCCAGCGTTCCAGCCAGGGGCGTTCATCTGCCAGCAGCAACGTCACCATTACCGGGCCGATCAGGGTGAGGGCGTCGGGTCGCAACCAGACGAGCGTCCCGACAAGCACCCCGAGGGAGGCCGCGCCGCGGCGCGGTGTCAGCAGGCGGATCAGCACCCAAAACGTTCCCAACATGAATAACGCTGTTTCCATGCCGGAAAGCGCCGCCCAGACATGATGCCATTCCCAGGTGAAGAACAACCCGATCCACGGCCAACGCGGGGCGTATCCCCTCACCAGCCGACGCGCCCCCCATTCTGCCAACGCGCCCAAAGAAAACAGCGTCGTCCAGCCGAGCACAGACACCCACAACAGGGGCGGAAAGCGCAGCCAATGCCCCACCGCCAGCAAAAAAGACCACAAAGGCGCCGTACTGCCCGCAGAAGGCTCGCCCGGCCGAAAGGAAAACTCCCCGGATTGCGCCAGGTTGCGGGCATAGGTTTGATGAATCCAGGCGTCGTCCAGTGGAAACCCGGAACGATAAGTCAGCGCCGCCGCCGTCAGGTAAACCGCCAGCGCTGCTGCCGCTGCCACGGCCAGCGTCAGGTATTGTGCGCGATCAAGGCGCGTCTTCAATGGCATACAAGCGAGCCTCCTCAATGGTGGTCAGGTAACGAAAGCGTCCATCATCGCTGTTTTGGGCAAACAGAGGGTCCAGCTGCGCCGGAAAAGCACCCGGCTCCAGGAGCAAGTAACGGGCGCCGAAATCATCGGCCACGCGCAATATCATGGTGACATCTCCTCCCGGCAACGCCAGGGCCGTGCGCCCAGTGGCCAGCCAATAGCCCGGTGGGTTGGCGACAATCACAGGGGCTTCATCGCCAACGTTTTCTCGCAACCAGGCTTCCACCTGGCGATAACGCTCCTGCGCACGCCCCCATTGTCCCTGCACGACGCGCGTCTGGAGCAGGACGCCGGTCAGCGCCACCGTTGTGCCCAGCCAAAGCGCCAGCAGCCAGCGGCGCGAGACATCCAACCGCCAGCCGCGCCGTCTTGCCATCCAGCGCAAGGCGTCATCCAGCCCGAGAGGCGCCAACGCCCAGAAGAAGGGCTGCAACGCGGCGCCGCCATGGAAAAAACCGCCCCGGGCACCTGCCAGAGGAAACACCAGGGTGAACAAGAGGAAGAAGATCCCCCACCCAAGAGCGGCCGTTTGCACCCGCACGTCCCGCCGCCGCAGCCAAGCCGCCCACAGGATGAACGGCAGCCAGATGATCCCGCCTTGCACAGCCAAAAACGTGCCCAAATTCATCCCGGCGGCCCACAGCCGCGTGCGGACGATCGGCCACCAGCCATCCGCCAGCCAGTAACGCCAGGTCAGCTGCCCGGCGGGATAGAGAAAAAGGTCGTTATACACCCGCAAGAACAAGGATCGCCCCCCACCCGGCGCCAACAAATGGCCAAAAAACAACACATTGCGCACCAGCCAGGGGAGCATCAGCAGCCCGTATCCCAGCAGGCTCTCCCCCACGCCGGCCCAACGCCGTTGACGCCAGGCCAGCCACAAGGCCAGCGGCAGCCAAAAGACCCCGTCCGCGCGTGTCAGGTGCATCAACGCCACCAAAACGCCCAGAGCCAATTCCCGCCGCCGGTGAGAGACGCCAGCCGCCCAAATGAACAACGTCCCCCAAAGCATATACAGGCCAAACCCCTCCGTCAAGGGCAAGAAGGGCGCGTAAAACCCGGCAAAGGCTGCCAGCATCCCGGAAACCCAAGCCAGTTTTCGCCGCCCATGCAGCCAGAGCGCGGTTAAAGCCGTCAGTACTGGCAAAACGCCAGCCAGCAAGAGAAAACCCAGACGGCCAGCAGCATAATCCGCGCGCCCGGCCAGCCACATTCCGGCAGCCGCCAACAAAGAGGGCAGCGGCATCCAATACGCATTCGCCGGATGCGGCACCCCCGCCGGATCGTCCAGATAATTCCATAAAAACGGCTCCGTCAGCCCATCGCCGTTGACAAAACGCAAGCCAATGGCCTGATAATAATCGGCGTCCATATAGCCCGGCGCCGGCTGAAACCGACTTACAGCCAGGGCAACCGCCCAGCCCAACCAGGCCAGCAAACCCAGCATCATGCGATCAGTGCGTTTCATCCGGCCTCCTCATCTGGGCGAACAGCAAAACCCATGTGAGAGAAATCGCCACCAGGTTGACCGCCGTCCGCCCGGCAGGTAACGCCAGCCAGGAAGCAATCAAACCGGCGCCAATTCCCCACAACGGCCAGGAGGTCAGCCAGAGCGGGAGCAACAACAGCAAATAATCATAGTTCATGACGTAGGGGTTGAGGAGCAACGCCGCCAGGATGGAGAAAGACATCCACTCCCCCGCCGACCAGCGCGCCGCAGCGCGCCAGCGACGCGCCAGCCACGCCCCCAGGAGAAGCGCCATCCCCAGGCAGATCCGCGCCGCCCAGTCCATCCGCGGCCAGCCTGTCCACCAGCGCGCAAGATACATCCCCGTGCCAGCACAATATTCGCACAAACCAAAGGTTTCTTGCGCCTGAAATCCGCCCAAAGCCTGCCAATAGGCCAGCGGCCAGTTGGGCTGTACCAGGAAAGAAACAGCCACCAGCGCCGCCAGGCCGTATAACGTCCAGCGCAACGCGCGGCGCACAAAGGGACGCTGCCG
>WGAD01000259.1 GCA_015489255.1 Anaerolineales bacterium
GTTCAGGATGGCAGCAGCGGGCGCGGCAAAAGAATCGAGGATGGAAACGGGGATGCCGGCGCTGCTTCCGGGGGTGAAGATGAGCACTTCAGCGCTTTCGCGTAGCCGTTTGATGCGGCTTGGCCCCTGGCCGTAAAAACCGATGCCCTTGCGCCAGAGCGCGGCTTGCTGGGCGGCGTATTCGTCCAGGGTAAGCCCCTTTTGGCGGGCGCTATCGGGGTTGACCCAGGGGCGAAAATCTTCGGGTTCCAGGTCCGGGAAGGTGAGGGCGAGGTTGGCGAGATCGCCTTTGGGGTCGATCAGGATGGCGGGAATGCCGTCGATGGCGGCTTCTTCGATCAGACCGATGCACAGGCCGGTTTTGCCAGAGCCCGTCATGCCGATGACGGCGGCGTGGGTGGTCAGGTCTTTGCTGTCGTAGAGGACGAGGTCGTCCTTTTCGGCGCGGGCGGCCATGTCGTAGGCTTTGCCGAGGTAAAATGCGCCCAGTTTTTCGTAGTCTTGCATAAGGTCTCCCTGTGGTTTCTAGTCGTCTGGCAGGATGGCTTGCAGTTTGGCGGTCATTTTCTTCAAGTCGTCGCTGTGCGCTTGCAGGCGTTTCATATCGCCCTGGCGCAAACCGGCGTCTACGTCGCGGATGATTTTTTCGGCGCTGTCTTTGCCGTCCACAATTTGCTGCGTCAGCCGTTCCATGTCCTTCAACAAATCGATGATTTTGTCGCTGATGAACGGGATTTTGTCCACGACGGGCAGCATGGCGTCTAGCGCCTTATTGACGATGCCGGCGTATTTGATGGTTAGGGCGTGCAGGTTGGCGAAGACCTCGGTCAGCTGGATAGCGATATCCTGGACGGTATCGATGATTTCGCGGTTGGCTGCGATGGTTTCGCTGAGCTTTTCCAGCGAGTCGGTTAGCTGGTCTGAAAGGCGAACGTAATCATCCCCTTTGGGCGCCGGGCGTTTACTGAGGGTGCGTTTGGCGGGCATATTTTCCTCCTGCAAGGCGGCTTGGTGGTGCTTTCTTTGAAATTATAGCCGCAAATGGCAGGGCAGGCTATTCTACCGTCACGCTTTTGGCCAGGTTGCGCGGCTGATCGACATCCAGACCGCGCAGGGCGGCGATGTGATACGCCAGTAATTGCAGGGGCAAAACGCTGATGACCGGCGAGAGCAGCCAGGGTGTTTCGGGAATCCAGAGCACATAATCGGCCATGCTGGCGATCAGTTCATCCCCGTCGGTGGCAACGGCCACCACCTGGCCGCCGCGGGCTTTGGCCTGCTGGATCTGGCTGACCATTTTTTCGTGCCAGGGGTCGCGGGGCGCAATGCAAACGACCGGCATGGATTCGTCGATCAGGGCGATGGGGCCGTGTTTCATCTCGCCGGCGGGGTAGCCCTCGGCGTGAATGTAAGAAATTTCCTTGAGTTTGAGCGCGCCCTCGTAGGCAATCGGCATGTTGATACCGCGCCCCAGGTAGAGGCAGTTTTGCATGTCTTTGAGCGCCTGGGCCACTTCGCGCACCTGGTCTTCGCGCTCCAGGGTGCGGCCGGCCAGGTCGGGGATCAGGCGGAGATCGGAAACCAGGCGGCGGCGATCGGCCTGGCTGAGCTGCCCGCGCAGATCGGCCAGGAGGATGGCCAGCATGTATTGATCGACCAGCGGAGCGGTGAAAGCCTTGGTGGAGGCCACGCCGATCTCCGGGCCGGTTTGCATGGAGATGTAGCCGTCGGCGATGCGCATGGCCTGGGAGCCGATGGCGTTGACGATGCTCCACAGCGTGGCGCCTTTGCGGCGGCCCTCTTCCATGGCCGCCAGGGTGTCGGCGGTTTCGCCCGATTGGCTGATAGCCATGACGACGGTGTTTTCGTCCACGATGGGGTCGCGGTAGCGAAATTCTGAACCGATGTCTACTTCCACCGGCAGGCGGGCGATGTGTTCGATCAGGTATTTGCCGACCATGCCGGCGTAAGCCGCCGTGCCACAGGCTGTGATGAAAATTTTCTGGATGCGCTGCGCCAGGTCTGGCGTCAGGTTGAGTTCGGGCAGGCGGATGCGGGCGTTTTCAAAGTCTACGCGTCCGGCCAGGGTGTCCGTCAGGGCGCGCACCTGTTCGTGGATCTCTTTTTGCATGAAGTGGCGGTATTCCCCTTTTTCGGCGGAAACGGGGTCCCAGGCCACGGTGTGCACTTCTGGCGACAGAGGCTCGCCAGCCAGCGTGCTGAGTTGAACCTCGCTAGCGCGGACAATAGCCATCTGGCGCGATTCGAGAAAGATGACCCGGCGGGTATGCTCCAGGATGGCGGGGATGTCGGAGGCGATGAAGTTTTCTCCTTCTCCCAGGCCGATGACCACGCCGCCGGCGTTGCCCAGGCGGGCGGTGACGATTTTGTCGGGTTCGTCTGCCGAAAGCGCGACGATCACATTGGCCCCCTGCAATCGCTGGAAAGTGGCCCGGCAAGCCTGGGGGAAATCCAGGCCGGCGGCGAGGAAGTTTTCAATCAGGTGGACGATGGTTTCGGTGTCGGTTTCGGATTGGAATTGCACCCCTTCGGCGCTGAGTTCATCGCGCAGTTCGAGGAAGTTTTCGACGATGCCGTTGTGGACGATGACGACCCGCCCCGTATGGCCGAGGTGGGGA
>WGAD01000260.1 GCA_015489255.1 Anaerolineales bacterium
GGCCCGTTCAAGGAAGACGTTTTGCGGCTCAACCATTGGTACGAGGATGCGCCTGGCGGTGCGGACGCTGGCCCCAACGCCTTCTACCCCGCCTATCAGGTGGCGTCGGCGCTGTTCACGCTGCGCGCCCCAGAGAGCGGGAACGGTACGTGGCGCCATCCTTGCCCGGCGGATCGTTGATAGGGTTTTGTTGGGCACGCTGCGCTTTGCCCAACCTACCGCCTTGATCCGCCTTCCGCGCGCGCGGCTGGCGCACGCGCGGCTACAGGCGGCTCAAGGCTTGGCGGCAAAGGGTAAAAGGGTAAAAGCGCCAAGGGCTACTAAGGTTGCCTCACCAGGCGGAAGCCGAGGCCGTCGTAGCGGTGGCCGGGCGAGTTGAGGCTGCGGCCCGCCGACCGCAGGACCCCCGCGACGCTGAGCCAGCTACCGCCACGGTTCACGCGGTTCCGGCCCGTGGCAGGCCCCTTGGGGTCCTTCGCCGGGTTGTGGCGATAGTAGTTTTCATCGTACCAATCCTGCACCCATTCCCACACATTGCCGTGCATGTCGTACAGGCCCCAGGGGTTGGGGGCGAAGCTGCCGACCGGCGCGGTCTTCTTGTTATCCCACTGGCTGCCACAGCCGTCGCAGTTGGCGTTGTTTTTGCCAATCTCATCACCCCAACTGTAGCGGGTGGTGGTGCCCGCACGCGCGGCGTATTCCCATTCGGCCTCGGTGGGCAGGCGGTAGTGCTGGCCGGTCTTTTGGTTCAGCCAGCGGATGTATTCCTGCACGTCGTTCCAGGAGACGTTGATCACCGGACGCTTGCCGCGGCCCCAGCCTTCGTCGTCGGGATCATGCGAGCAACCGCCGTCGGCCACGCAGGCGTCCCACTGGTCGAAGGTGACTTCGTATTTGCCCATGTAGAAGGGGCTGAGGGTCACCCGGTGGGCCGGTTTTTCGTCGTTAAAACATTCCTTGCCGCCGGAGAGGCAGCCCATCCTGAAGCTGCCGCCGGGGATTTTGACCATCTCGGGTACATAGGCGCCGCTGTCCAGGATCTGCTGGATGTGTTTGCGAAAAGCCGCCGATGGCCGCTTGGCGAGTTTCAGCGATACGGTCTGCAGGGTGTCTTCGGCGACGAAGATTTTTTTCTTGCCGTAGTATTCGTCCTTGCCGCCGGTTTCCTTGACCGCCTCAATCAGATATTCCCCTTCCGGCAGCTTGATGGCGAAGGTCTGGCCGGCCTCGGCGGGGGAGTTGCCCTTGCGCTTGCCGTCGATGAAGAGCCTGGCGTCGCCCGGGCTGGTGACGATCTTCACCATGCCCTTGCCCGCCGCCTGGGCCTCGTTGCCCGGGCCGCAGCCCAGCAGGGGCAGGATCATGAGGGCGATGAGGGTTATTGGGATTTTTTTCATCTGCTTCTCCGTTGCGTTTTTCTTATGTATGGAATCCATCAGGAGGTTTGACTCGCTCACGCCCTGCCTGGTCAATATTCACCGGATGAGGCATCGGAGCAATCGTCATACACCCGGATGGCATAGTTCCGCTTGGTGCCACTCACGCGAAAGCTGCCGGAACAATAACGGTTTCCATCGAACGAGGCTGAAAAGTGATACACACCCGCAATCCCTCGACCGAGATTGGTGATGGATACCCATTTGCCGTTGTCGGTGATATTCCCAGGCCCGCCACTGACGCTCAGGTCCCGCGTCAGGCAGCCGCCGAAAAAGCCGCAGGTCATCTCGACTGTCACATTGACCCAATCGACGGTTCCGCCCGAGGAGGAACCGCCACCCTGCATAGCGCGGTTGCGCCGGACCTCGGCCAGGCGGCGCTGTTCCTCTTCCTTGCGGCGGCGTTCTTCCTCGCGCCGTTCCTTTTCTGCCTTGGCGGCGCGCTCCTTGGCGATGAGATCGCGCACGGCCTTGATTTTGTCCGGCGCGTAGTCTTTTTGCTCGGCCTGTTCCAGATCGCTTTCCGCCGCGCCGAAGTTCCAGCTTCGCGCCTCTTGTTTCGCGCGGGCGAGCAGCTCGTCCTGCTCGGTGCGATCGAGCTGGTTCATTTCGTCAAAGGAAAAATCGGCGCGGGCGGACGGGGCGAGAACAGCCATCGCAAGCAGCGCGGCCAAAAGGTGGCGGCCTGGCGATGGTTTGCGTGGAGCGGTCATGTCGTGTTCCCTTTTTCGGGCATTGCACCCATTCCCGATGCGGTGTGGGGATTTTAGCCGCCATCCGTGGGTTGGGCAAAGGCGCGGCAGCGCCGTGCCCAACGCCGGGCGGGTTTTGTTGGGCACGCTTCGCTTTGCCCAACCTACGGGGCGGCGGGTCAATGGCGGGGGGAATTGGAGGCCTCGATCCAGGCCTGAATCTTTTCCAGGGGGAGCTTCAGGGTGGTAGCAATGGCCCTTGCCTCCATGCCACCTTGGTAAAACGCCAATACCGCTTCCTTCAGACCTTCCTCGCGGCCTTTCTGGATGCCTTCATGCAAGCCCTCCTGCCGGGCCTGCTGGTACCACTTTTCCACGTTCTCGGCCAACATGTTCACACCTCCACCAAGCCAGGTTTCGATCTCTTCGCTTTCAAGTCCCTTGCGCTCGAAGGCGCCCGCCAGCCACGCGCGCAGGCTGCGTTCCACTTCTTCGCCATGGGGCGTCTTTTTCCATAAGACACCCATGCGGCGGAATATTTCCCGGCCCGCGTGGA
>WGAD01000261.1 GCA_015489255.1 Anaerolineales bacterium
CTCCCTCCCCGTTTGCGGGGAGGGGTAAATTCTCCTCTACCTCCAGATACACCTCATCCAATTCGCGCTGGATTTCGATGGTACGGGCGATGGCAGTCGCCACGCGGAGGTAGTGACGCGGGTCGCGGAGCGGGCGGCCTTTGCGGTCTTTGAGCCATTTTTGCAGCACTTTGTAGCCGCCGATTTGATAGTCCCACATTTCCGGGGTGACGCCCTCGAAGTATTTGCGCTTGTTGATGTAGACGCGCCCTTGTTCGGCGTCGTAGCGCGGCCTTCCGATGGTGTGGTCGTCCCCGCCGCCCTGGTATTTGACCGCTGGCGGGTCGAGTTCCGGGCTTTGCAGCAAATGCAGGGCAATGAGCCGCCGCCCCAGCGCGGCCATGCGCCAGAAGACATCGCCCGCCGCCGGGAAGGGGACGCGCGGGAAGTCGATGCGCAGGAATTCGGCGTATTTGACGCGGTATGCCGGGGTATAGAAAACGGCGTAGATGTAGGCCAGCAGGTCTTCGGGCGCGGGCTTTGCAGGTGCGGCTGAGCGCTCGTCCTCGAGCGCGGCGCGGATGCGCTCGAGGACGGTATCTATCTGCGTAAGCACTTCATCATTGGTGAAGCGCAGCACGCGGTATCCCAGGCTTTCCAGAAATTCCTGGCGGATGGCGTCTTCTTCGCGGGTGTACTGGTGGATGGGGCCGTCCACTTCGATGATCAGGGCGGCTTCGGCGCAGTAGAAATCCACGATGAAGCGATCGATGGTGTGCTGGCGGCGGAATTTGACGCCCAGTTGACGGCGGCGCAGCCGCTCCCAGAGGGCTTTTTCGGCGGGCGTGGGGTCTTTGCGCATTTCCCGCGCCAGGGGTTTGAGTTTGTGCCACAGGGCGGGCGGCGTTTGCCAGACCCCACCCCCGTCCCCTCCCCGCTTGCGGGGAGGGGACGGGGGTGAGGTCAAAACCGCCTGCAGCCGCTCCCACACCTGCGGGTGGATGTTCGCCCGCTTGCTTTGGGTGAACAGGTCCGGCTTCTCTGCGTCCGGGTAGAGGTAGAGGGGGGCTTGCTGAATAATGCCCTTGCTGCTGAAAAAAGTGCGGTTATCAACGATGTGTTTTGAGACAAGAAAATGAGTGTACGGCATATCGCCTGAAAACTGGCGCATAAAGCAGATAGATAGATTTTCTCCAGCCAGCATGTGACGCATGACTTCGCGGCGCGGGCGCTCAATGACTTCTGGATGATAAAAAATGTAACGCGTATCAAAGGGACGATACAAGATAGGGTGAATTTTATCTTGCCGGCGATCGTCGTTTTTAACTTTCCGCCGCGCGTCTTTGATTTTCCATGTTTTTTTCTCGCTCAATTTGTAAGTTCTTGCCAGAATTTCATCTGGCAATCCTGCCGTATCGCAAAACTGGCGGATGCGGTTTTCCAGTTCACGCTGCTCAAACGCAATGACAAAAGAATCGCGCGAGGTCACAATCCCCACGCTGTTGACGGGGAAAATCTCCGTGATTTTCGGCCAGTCCAGGTAGTGCAGAATGCTGCCCGTCTTGCGGGGGATGAAGAAGTAATAAGGGCTGCGCGGCTCGATGGGGTCATACCCGGCGCTTTCCAGGGTGTGCGCGTCCAGCCAGCGGTATTTGTCCGCCCGCTTGCCGTATAAATCGGCGTGCGCCACGCGGGCGGCCGCGCCCTCGGTTTGGCCGGTCTTGACGAAAAAGGCGATCGCCACGCCCTGGCGGATGTCGAAGACGTTTTCATCCGCGCCGCCGTCGGGGGCTTGTTCGCGCTTCAGGCTGTTGCCGTGCAGATCCAGAATGTAAATCTCGTCGAAGGTCTTGAGCAAACTCTGGCGCATCCCGCGAAAGGTGGGGTTATCGAGATAGCCGTGGTTGGTAATCATGGCAACGATGCCGCGCCCGGCTTTCTGAATTTTCCACTGGGCGAAACGCAGGAATTTGACGTAATCGTCTTGCAGCCATTTGGGGTTGCGCTCGCCCAGCGGCTGCCCGTCCACCGTGTAATAACTCTGCGCCCCGTCCAGGTCGCTCTTGAGCAGTTGTTCCGTCCACTCGTTGCGGTTGGCGGAAATGCCGGAGTAGGGCGGATTCCCGAGGATGACCAGGATGGGTTCTTCTTTTTTGATGCGTCCCGCCAGGCGGCTTTCCTCGCTCAGCGAGCGCACGCCCGGGATTTCAATCTGGGCGATGTTTTCCATCTCCAGGGCGTTGGTCAGGTAAAGTTGAAAGCGGTCGTTTTCCCCCAGCGGCGCGCCCAGGCCCTCGAAAAGGTAGCCGATTTTCATGTGGCCGATGGCGTAGGGGGCCATCATCAGTTCGAAGGCGTACATGTTGCGCAGCAGCTGGCCGCGCAAGAACTCGCTCAGGCCGCCGTCGCCATATTTGGCGCGGTAGGTCTCGGCGGCCAGACGGATGGCTTCGGCGGGGAAGGTCAGCGTGCCGGCGGCCGGGTCGAGCAGGGTGACGTCGGGGCCTGCCAGGCCGTCGGGGCGGTCGAAGCGGGTTTGCAGCAGGTGGTGGACGCCGCGTACGATGTAGCGCACCACCGGCTCCGGCGTGTAATAGACGCCGCGACGTTCGCGCGTGTCCGGGTCGTACTGCGCCAGGAAAGTCTCGTAAAAATGCACGATGGGATCTTCGCCCTTTCCCTGACGATAGAAAGCTCCCAAAATTTTGCCGGTATCGGCGGCGTGCAGCACCGCGGCGATGTCATCCACGATCACTTCCATCTGGGGGGAGAGTTTCCCCAAAGAGATGAACTGGAAAACATCGCGCAGGATGCCGATGGTTGGCGGGATATAGTCGAAGGCCAGTTTGCGGTTGAATTCGTCCCCGGCGCGGGTGCGGGCGGCAAACAGCCCGTAGGCGACGGTTTGCGCGTACAGGTCGGCGAACTGCGTTTCGGTCAGCCCGGCGATGAGATATTTCTGGAACGCGGTGTAAAACCCGTGCAGTTTGCCCTGAGTATCTTTGAGCTCTTCTGCAATCACCTGGTCGCGCAAAAAGCGGGTGCGCCGGGCGAGTTCCACCGCCAGGGTTTCGGCATCGAAGGCGCGCGGCAACGAAAAGCCCAAAAAGCGGCGCATCAGGGCGGCAAAATCTTCGGCGTTTTCCAGCGGCACTTTGGCCTTCAGTTTCTGCGCCACAAAGGGCCGCCCGATGGAGGCTCGCTCGATCAGTTCCCCTTCGCGGTAGAGGCGGAATTCGTAAAAATCGGTCAGGAGCAGGTTGGGGAAGGTGCTGCGGTAGCGCGCCAACTGCTCGGAAGTCTCGATGCGGTCGAGGTTGGCACCCGGTTTCTTGGCTTCGATGTAACCGATAACCTGATAGGCTCCATCCCAGATGCGGAAATCGGGGTTGCCGGCTTCGGTTTGCTTGGGCAGCACGGTGACGGCGACGGTCTTTCCCTGGGCGGCGGCCAGGGCTTCCAGCAGGTCTTTCAGCGCCGGGTAGTAAGATTCTTCGCGGGCGTCGCCGCGGCGGGTGAGAGAGGCGATTTGTTTCAGATAGGTTTGAATGGCGGTCATCGTGAGGCTCTCAGGGAAGATTTCTTCAAGTATAGCCGATTTTCTCTGTGCGGCGGGCGGAACGAAAAACAGCCCGCCGTGGGGC
>WGAD01000262.1 GCA_015489255.1 Anaerolineales bacterium
ACGCGGTCGGCGAAGTCAGCTGCACCGGGCTGCACGGGGCCAACCGGCTGGCGTCCACCTCCCTGCTGGAAGGGCTGACCTGGGGATACCGCGCGGCGGTGGACATCGCCGAACGGCTGCGCCGCGGCGCAGCCTCCCCGGCCGCCATCCCGCTGGACGCCATCCCCCCCTGGGACGAGTCCGGCCTGACCGCCGACCCCGACCCGGCCCTCATCCAGGGCGACATGCAGACCATCCAGAACATCATGTGGCACTACGTGGGCATCGCCCGCAGCGGGGAGCGGCTTTCGCGCGCCATCCGCGAACTGCGCCACCTGTGGAACGAAATCGAGACCTTCTACCGCACCACCCGCCTGAGCGACGGGCTGATCGGCCTGCGCAACGCCGTCGAAGCCGCGCTGGTGGTGGCCCAGGCCGCGCGGCACAACCCGCGCTCGCGCGGCGCGCACTTCCGCGTCGATAGCGGCCAGCACGAAGGCGAAAACTGGTTCTGAAAGCCAAAACGGCCGGAATACACCGGCCGTTCATGATTTTTAGGGAGACTCGCTTTTGGTCATCCCGCGGCGGCCTCGCCCTCGGCCGGCTCCGTGCGACGAAAGACGATCTGATCGTCCTCCACATCGAGCACCACCTGCCCGCCGGGGGACAGTTCGCCTGCCAAAATCTCCACCGACAGCGAACTTTCTACATATTTCTGCAACGCCCGCTTCAGGGGCCGGGCGCCAAAGGCCGGGTCGTACCCCTTGCGCGCCAGCCAGCTGCGGGCTGCGGGGGTCAGGTCAATAGCCAGCCCAAATTCCGACAGCCGTTTGCTGACCTCGGCCAGTTGCAAATCCACGATCTGCTCCATCTCGGCCACGGAAAGCGGCGAGAACATGACGATCTCATCCACCCGGTTGAGAAATTCGGGGCGGAAAGTGCTCTTGAGCGCTTTTTCAATCTTTTCATGAGATTCGCGCTCTTCTTCTCCCTCGCCGCGTTGCAGAAAGCCAAGCGACCCGCTGCGGCGGACGAACTCCGTCCCCAGGTTGCTGGTCATGATCAGCACGGTATTGCGAAAGTCCACCAGGTTGCCCTGTCCATCGGTCAGGCGACCGTCGTCCAGGATTTGCAACAAAGCGTTCCAAACTTCCGGATGGGCTTTTTCGATCTCATCGAACAAGATCACCCGGTAGGGGCGCCGCCGCACCGCTTCGGTCAGCTGACCGCCCTCCTCATAGCCCACATAGCCCGGAGGCGCGCCGAACAACCGCGAGACGGTATGCTGTTCGCGGTATTCGCTCATATCGATCCGCACCAGGGCGTCTTCATCATCGAAGAGGAACCAGGCCAATGCGCGCGCTAGTTCTGTCTTGCCTACGCCAGAAGGGCCAATGAAAATGAAAGACCCAATCGGGCGGCGCGGGTCTTTCAGGCCGGCACGCGCCCGCCGGATGGCATCGGCCACCACGTGAATGGCCTCGTCCTGCCCGATGATGCGTTCATGCAGGCGCTCTTCCATGCGCAGCAGCCGATCGGACTCGTCTTCCATCATCTGGTTGACCGGAATCCCCGTCCACTGGTGGACGACCTCGGCAATGTCTTTAACGTCTACCACGTCATCCAGCTGATGTTCCGCCTCCCACTGTTCGCGTCGTTGCTTGAATTCTTCCTCCAGGCGCAGCCGATCGGCCTTCTTCTCCGCCGCCCGCTCATAGTTCCGCTCCAGGCCGGCCTGCTCTTCTTCCACGCGCAGGCGCGTGATGGCGTTTTTCATATCTTTCAATTCCGGCGGCAGGGAATAAAGCGCCACCCGCAGCTTGGCCGCCGCCTCGTCGATCAGGTCGATGGCTTTGTCTGGCAAACGCCGATCGGTGACGTAACGATCGGCCAGTCGGGCGGCGGCGACCAGCGCCTCGTCGGAAAACCGCACCTTGTGGTGCGCTTCGTACCGATCGCGCAGCCCTTTCAGCATCTCGATTGTGTCCTCTACGCTTGGCTCTTCCACATAGATCGGCGCAAAACGGCGCTCCAGGGCGGAATCCTTTTCAATGTACTTGTGATACTCGTCCAGGGTGGTGGCGCCAATGCACTGCAATTCGCCGCGCGCCAGGGCCGGCTTGAGCATGTTAGAGGCATCCATCGCCCCCTGGGCTGCCCCGGCGCCGACGACAGTATGCAATTCGTCGATCATCAGGATGACCTCGCCCTGGGCGCGCTGCACTTCTTCGATCACCGCTTTCAAACGTTCTTCGAATTCACCACGAAAGCGTGAACCGGCGATCATACTGCCCAGGTCCAGCGAAAGCACTCGCTTGCCAGCCAGGATCTCCGGCACATCGTTGCTGGCGATCTTTTGCGCCAGCCCCTCGACGATGGCGGTTTTCCCCACGCCGGCCTCGCCGATCAGCACCGGGTTGTTTTTTGTGCGCCGCGAAAGGATTTGGATCAGCCGCAGGATCTCTGTATCGCGCCCGATGACAGGATCCAGCTTCCCCTCGCGCGCCATTTGCGTCAGGTCGCGCGAAAACTTCTCCAGCATCTGATAGCGCGACTCCGCGCGCCGATCGGTCACCCGCTGTCCGCCGCGGATCTCGCGGATCACCTCCAGCACGCGCTCACGGGTCAGCCCGGCCTGCTTCAAAATCCGCACTGCCGGCGTTTCGTGTTCGCTTAAGATCGCCAGGAAAATGTGCTCGGTTGAGATGTATTCATCCTTGAGCAGGTTGGCTTCTTCGTTGGCCCGGTCGATAATGCGTTTGACCCGTGGCGTAATAAAAACCTGCTGCCCGGCCCCCATGCCAAAGACGCTGGCCCGTGGGGAAGTGCGCAAGGTGTAATCCAGCTTCTCCGACAGGGCATCCACCCGCACGTTCATCCGCTCCAGGATCTGCGGAATGACGCCATCCGGCTGTTCCAGCAGGGCCAGCAAGATGTGTTCCGTATCAATTTGAT
>WGAD01000263.1 GCA_015489255.1 Anaerolineales bacterium
CAGGAGCACCCAGGCGAGGCCATGGGCAACGGCGGCGACCCGCAAAGCGGCATGGACGTGGACGTCCAGAACGGCCAGAGCGGAATGAACGCAGATGCCCAGGGAGACATGAACGCCGAGTTCCATAACGGCAACGGCGCTGGCGCACAAGAAGGTATGGGCGCCGGCTCCCAGGGCAGCATGAGCGCAGGCTCTCAGGACGACATGCAAGATGACGACGACATGTCCGATTCCGACGATGATTACGATGAGGATAAGGCGGACGATGGCACGTACTACGGCAGCCACGATGGCGGCCAGGAGCAGGGCCAAGGATCGCAGGGCAAAGGCCCCGGTCACGACAAAAACGACGACTAACCAACGGATTCAGTCCCCCTAAAAAAGGTCAAGGCTGGCAGTTCTTTCGCCAGCCTTGACCTTTTTACAGATTAAGGAGCCAATGGATGAGGGGCGTTTTGGCGGCTCAGACAGCGCTTTGGAGCAAATCGGCCAGCTTCTCGCGGGCGCGGGCTTCCACTTCTTGGTGCAGCGAATTGCCGTGGCTGTCCATCGTCACGACGACCGGGAAGTCTTTGACTTCAATGACCCAGATGGCCTCGGGAACGCCGAAGTCCAGTTTATACACACCGACCACCCGTTGCACGCATTGGGCAATCAGCGAGGCGGCACCGCCGATGGCATGAAAGTAGACGGCGGGCACTTCCTGGCAGGCCTGAAGGGTCTTGGCGCCCATGCCGCCCTTGCCGATCACGCCTTTGATGTTGAAGTGCCGCATCACATCGCCCTGGTACGGCTCTTCGCGGATGGAGGTGGTGGGGCCGGCGGCCACGAAGCGGTAATCGCCGCTTTCCAGGCCAGCGACGACGGGGCCGCAGTGATAGATCACGCCGCCATCGAGCAGGGGTTTGATGGCCTCATAGGTTTCCAGGTCGTCCCCCTGCGGGGCGCGCGTTTTCTTGATGAACGTATCCGTGATCCACTTGTGGACGGCGTCGCGCCCGGTGATCATCACGCCAGAAAGCAGCACGGGGTCTCCGGCCTTCAGGCTGCGGATGGTTTCATCGTCAATGGGAAGTGTGATCTTGCGCATGGTGCTCTCCCTTTCACTCGTAACGTACCTGGTCGCCGTCCACGATCATCTTGCGGCGTCGGTACGCCCAGCACATGTAAGAGACGGAAACGAAATAACTGGCTGGCAGGCGGTGCAGACCGGCGATGCGGGTATCGAGAACGGTCGTCTTGCCGCCGAACCCCATGGGGCCGATGCCCAGCTGGTTGGCCTGCTCGGTGATGGTATCTTCCAGGGCTTCCAGCGTGGGGTCGGGGTTGGGTTCGCCGATGCGGGTGAGCAGGGTCTCTTTGGATGCCAGGAAGGAGCTGCCGCGATCGCCGCCGACGGCCACGCCGAGGACGCCCGGGGCGCAGCCGCGCCCCTGTGCCTGGGCGACGGCGTCCAGGACGACCTTGCGCACCCCTTCTAAATCGCGCCCGGCTCCGAGACGGTTGTCGGGGAGCTTATATTGGGCGCCCACGTTCTCGCAGCCGCCGCCCTTCAGCATCAGATCGATGACCAGCGGCTGATCGGCGTCGACTTCTTCAAAATGGATGGCGGGGTAGTATTCGTCGCCGGTGTTGTTGCCGGTGTTTTTTCCGGTGATGGCGTTGACCGAGTTGGGACGCAGGTAATTGCGTTCCGTCGCTCGGATGACGGCCTCCTGAATCATGCGGCGCAGTTTGCGGGTGCTCATTCCCTCGGGGTAGTGCACATAAAAGAGCAGGGTACCGGTGTCCTGGCAGATGGGCGTGGCGTTTTCGCGCGCCAGCGCCACGTTGCGCAAGATGGTCTCCAGGGCGCCGCGGGCGGCGGAGCCTTCGTCTTCGCGCTCATAGGCTGCGCGCAAGGCCGCTTCCACGTCTTCGGGCAAGTCGGTGGATGTGCGGCGGATCAATTCCAGAATTTGGTCGGTCAGGTCTTTCATATCACCTCCTGTGGGCTTGCGGTTGCGCTACCCGGCGGGTGCAAAACGCCTGGCGGCTTCCTGAAAGGTGGGTACGATATAAACCTACCACAGCCGGACGGGGTACGACCAGCCGTAAAGGTCATCACTTTGATGGACGGGTGTCATGCTTCTTGCAGCATCATGCGGGCGGCGCGCCGTCCGATTTCTACCGCGTAATTGGTGCCGCGATCCCAGGGATAGACCTGGCTCATGCTGGCGAAGTACAACCCCGGTAACGGCGTGCGGATGGGCGGGATGCGCGCAGAATGCCCGGGCAGCGGCACCGGCTGGGCATATTGCGCCCGAAAGAGCCAGGTCTGGCGCACCCAATCGGGCGAAAAATCGGGGTTGACTTTTTTCAGCGCGGGGAGATACAACGCCTCGATCGCCTCCTGCGAGCGGGTGAAGTAATCGTGCCCTGTGGGCAGATAGTCGCCCAGGTACACAATGTGATCGCCGCCGAAGTGCTCGGGAGAAACGAAGTTGGTATGTTCCACCAGCGCCAGGGCCGGGAACCCCTCGGATTTGGGCAGGTTGAACCAGTAATAGCCCTCTGTAGAAAGCTGCCGCTTGAGGGCAAAGACCATCACCACCGCGCCCATGTGCTTCAGGCGCAGGAGATTGTCCAGGTAGTCTCGGGCGAGATCGGGCGCCATGCTCGCCAGCGCGTGTGGCGAGACGGTTGCCAGCACGCGGTCGAAGGCGGCTTCGCCCTGGCTGGTTTGTAGCCGCAGTTGTCCGCCCGCAGCGGCGATGTGCGTCACCGGGGTGCCGCGCAGCAAGCGGACGTTCATCTCTTCCAGTCGGTGGGCAAACCGATCGGCAAAACGCTGAAAACCGCCGCGAAACGTGCCCAGGCGGGTGGTGCGGGCCTTCAGGCGCGCCCACATCCAGGCCATATTGACCTGGCGGGCATATTCGGCGCCAAACTTGCCCACCAGCAAGGGTTCCCACATCAACCGGTACACCTCCTCGCCGGCCCAACGACGCATCCAGGCGTCCGCCGTGTGCTTTTCCAGCGCGCGCCAGTTGTTGGTTAGCCGCAGCGCCAGCCCCACCAACCCAAAGCGGGCCTTTCGCCAGCCCCAGCCAAGCCCCGGAAAGAGCAAAGCCTCTTTGATGGAATCGAAGGGATACCATTGCTGGTTGTAACGCACCACGGTGTACGGGCGCGGGAAGAGGACGTCCTCCTCCCATCCCAGTTCGCGGATCAGCCCGAGCATGTGGCGGTCGCCGGCGAACCAGTGGTGGTAAAACTTTTCCACCGTCCAGTCCCAATGAGGCGCTTTAAAGCCGCTGGCCAGGCCGCCGACGGTTTCGGTAGCTTCAAAAATGGTCACTTCATGGCCGGCGCGGCGCAGATCCCAGGCGGCGGCCAGGCCGCCAAACCCGGCGCCGATGATGGCTGTTTTCATTTCGCTTCCTCCAGGGCTTCTTGCCAGTTGATCCCTTCCCTGGCCAGGTAATAGGCGCCCAGCAACGTGACAGGCAGCCAGAGCGCAACGTGCAGCACGATAGCATACCCGAGGGCTACCGAGGGGGCGATGCCAAAGGCGGTCAGCACGGCTTCGGTTACCTTTTCCCAGGTGCCCACATATCCTGGCGCTGAAGGGATTGTGGTCGCCAGGTTGGCGATGCCGTTGAGCAGCATCAGAGCGAAGAAACTGACCGTGAAGGGAAAGGCGTGCATCACAAACCAGTATTTGACGGTCTCCAGCAGCCAGATGACCACAGAGGTGAAGAAGATCATCAGTACATTGAACGGTGAACGCAGGGAGGCCAGCCCATCGAGAAAGCGGGACAGGAGTTCCAGCAGGCGCGGACGGAAGCGCCGCGGCGCAAAACGAGACAAGAACCACTGCCCCAGGCGCAGGCTATGCCGGGGAAACATGGCCGCCAGCAGAAAGGCCGCCAGCGCCGCCGCGAAAACCCCCACTCCCCAAAACGCCAGCGATTGCAAATTCCC
>WGAD01000264.1 GCA_015489255.1 Anaerolineales bacterium
GGCCAAGCCAGTACAATTCATGCGACAAAAACGCGTACACTGCTGGCAGAAGCGCGGCGTAGAGACCAACCGGCTGAGCTTCTTTAAGCCGCCGGGCAAAAAGGGGGAACCAGCGTGCCAGGTGTCCCTTGACAAAGGCAGCTTGCAAGCCGCGCCAGCGCAAGGCATCGGTGGTTGAGCTGCCATCCTGCTGCGCCTCGCTCTCTTTCAGGCACAAATAGGCCATGAACTCCAGTTCCACAGCGATGTGATCCGGCAGTTCGTTCAAAGTGGGCGAAACCGTCAACCCAACCTGGCGGTAGGTGGTTTCTAGTTCGGCGGTCAACATCCCGCGGAACTGGCCTTCCGAGTCCATGTACACGGTCTCGTGTGGGGGAGCTTGCGGGCGCACCATAAACAGGCGATTGTATTCGTTCACCAGGGGGCGTTCGTCGCCCACTGGATCGAGCGCTGCCAGGCTCTCTAGTAACGCCTGCATCTGTGGGGAGTAAGGATGACCGGAGAGCAAGCCGTCGGTCAGCAATTCCTGGGCGGCGGCGCGCAATTCTGTCAACCGCTCTACTTCCGGGTATAAAAAGAGGCTGGCAAACAAGCGATAAGCGATTTGTCGGATGAGCAATGATTTTTCCATGGTGATGTGCTGCCTCGTGGCCGTGGAGGGGGACGGATGCCCCCTCCACAGCTGGTGCGCCTTATTTGGCGTTTTTGTCTGGCATCAGTTCATATACCACTGCGGCGAGGAACACCAACGCCACGCCCACAATGAAGAGCAGAGGGGCAAAGGGCAGGCGTGGATCCGCATACGCGGGGCTGGTAGGTGTGCCCAGCGGCGCTGCCAGCGCAAAGTAGCTGATGGCTTGCAATGCGAACCCTAAAACTACCATCGAGAGCGAGAGTGTCTTGCGCATCTTACACCTCCTCCACTTCCATGATGGGGAAGACCTTGGCGAAGAGCATGAACAGCAGCGCGCCCAGCCCCATCAGGCCGAGGACCACCCCGATTTCTACCCAGGTGGGCGAATACGAACCGATCACATACGGCATCAACGAGCCGTGCGTTTGGGAGGGGACAACCACCAGGAAGCGCTTGCCAATCGCCGCCACGTTCACCAGCACGCCGCTGAACACCAGCCAGCCAATGCGGTACTTGCCGGTGGCAAACTGTCCGATCAACAACACCAGCGGGATGAGCAGACTGACCACTGAGAGCCAGAAGATCCAGGCGTATTCACCGCGCAGCAAGGCGTTGAGCAGTTGAGCCTCCGCCGTGTTTGCCGAGTACACCGAAGTCAGCCACTCTACTACCATGAAGTAGACATATACCGCTGTGAAGATCAGCAGCAGGTTGCTTAGCCAGCGGAAGACGGCGATGTCGATTTGCTCTTCCAGGCCGTATACCTTGCGCAGGATGGCGGCCAGCACAATCAAGTGCCCCAGGCCGGAGACGCCGGCCATTGCTAGGAAGCCCGGCGCCTGCAACGTGCCGAACCAGCCGGGGCGCCCAACCTGCAGGCCGAACACAAAGCCAAGCGTGCTGTGTGCGACCACCAACAGGGGGATAATCGCCAGGGCAAGCCAGAAGGACGCCCGCTCATGACGCTCGCGCGCTTCCGGCGTATCCTGATACCCCGCCGCCCACCAGCGGTAGAATCCCTGGAACTTGCCAGGAACCTTTGCCAGCAGGGCGGCATCTCGCCGCCCGTCCAGGTACAGGTAAACCAGCGCGCCGAACAAAAAGCCGAGGATGGCGATGGTCAGCGTGCCAAAGAACGGCGAACCCGGGCGAGCATACTTCAGCAGGTTGATGAAAGCGCGGCCAGGTTTGCCCACGTCCGCAATCACACCCAGGCCGCCCAAGATCAGGGCGATCACCGTCATGACCTGCGCCATGCGGGCGATGGGTTTGAGGTGATCCAGGTCTAGCAGGCGGATGAGGGCGGCCACAGCGATGCCCGCGAAACTCACGCCCTCGAAGTACACCACAAAGGCGATATACAGTCCCCAGGGCGCGCCGGCCATCGTGCCGATGTCGCGCATTCCGGTGACCACCTCGCCGTAGATCAAC
This sequence comes from Anaerolineales bacterium, assembly GCA_015489255.1. GTDB lineage: Bacteria > Chloroflexota > Anaerolineae > Anaerolineales > Villigracilaceae > S143-42. The sequence goes on from WGAD01000264.1 coordinate 2,066, forward strand.
TGCTGTGCGTAGGCATAACCGCCGAAAACTGTGAACACCAGCGCGACCAGCAGCGCCAACAACCAGCCGCCCGAAATGCGGCCAATGCCATAGGGTAGTTTTTGTGTCTGAACAGCCATGGCTACACCTTCACCGTGATTTCTTCGATTTGGCGGACGCTGGGGTTAGGTGCGTGCTGCCCAATGTAGAAGACCCGCGGACTGGTGCCGGCCTCTTCCAACAGGCGGAAGTGAGGCTTTTCTCTCAGCAGCTGCGAGACTTCGCTCTCAGGGTCGTCCAGGTCGCCAAATTTGATCGCCTGGGTGGGGCAAATCGCTGCGCAAGCCGGTTGCAGCCCCTTCTCCAAGCGGTGGACGCAGAACGTGCATTTCTCCATCACCCCCTTTGCCTGTCCGCCGCCAGCGATGCGGCGCTTCTCCGGGCCGTAGGCTTTGTCCAGGTCGGGGTTGGCGTATACCACCTTCTCATCTCCGACGATCTCGGCCAGATCAGGATCGTCCCAATCCAGGTAGTAGTTGCCTTCGGGCTTCTTCCAGTTGAAGTAGTTCACCCCGTAGGGGCAGGCCACTTCGCAATAACGGCAGCCGATGCAGCGGTCGAAATCGGTCGCCGTCAGCCCGTCCAGGCGTTTGTAACGCGCCCCTACAGGGCACACCTTCACACAGGGGGCGTTGTCGCAGTGCATACAGGGGCGCGGCATGAACCAGGTGCGCGTGTTGGGATATTCGCCCTCCTCAAAGCGGAAGACGTACATCCAGAAGTGCCCTTGCGGCGTGTTGTTCTCCACTTTGCAGGCCACCATGCACGCCCGGCAGCCTGTGCATTTATCCAGGTCTATGACCATTCCGTATCGAGCCATGATGCTTTACTCCTTACGCCTTGGTGACTTTCACCCTGACCAGATAGGTCTGGTCGGCTGTTTGTGCCACATAGCCTTCACCGGTGAAGAAGAGTTCATTCGGCGAGGGGCCTTGCCCTTTCACCCACGGGTGCTTGACGTACTCCCCGTAGTGGTGCGGCATGGCGACGGTATCGGGGCGGATGCCTTCGCGATAGCGGGCCACCGCTTTGATCTTGCGCGTCTCGCCCGTAATTGCGTTATGGCTTTCTACCCAAACCTCGTCGCCGTCGGCGATGCCCTTGGCGCGGGCAGTGGCCGGGTTGATCTCCACGAAGACTTTGGGCGCCATCTCGATGAGCAGTGGCACGGGGGTGCGGGATTGCTTGAACTCAATCATGTGGTAGCTGATCAGGTTCAGGTCATACTCCGCAGGGGATTGCGCTGCGGTTAGCTCGCGCCATGTGGGGAAGGGGGTGTAGTCGCGCCAGTAGATTTCGTCCGCACCGGCGGCCTTCATGTCGTTCTGGGCGACCAAGAGCGATTCGCCGTAGAAGCGGTGCGGCAGAATCCCGGCAAAGGGTTCCTCCATTGCGTAGGGGTACACTTTGGAGACCGAAGCCGGCCCTTTGATGTTGACGCCGTTCTTCTCAAAGAACTCAATCCCGCCTTCCAGCCCTTTGGAGCGTGCGTAGCGGTCGAAGATGTCGCGCACCTCGGGCTTCTGATCGAGCGGCAGGGCGTACTCGCCTTCCAACTTCAACTGCTTGTTGATCTGGGCGATGTAGCCATCCTCGCCATACAGGATGCCCGCCGCTTCGCACAGGTCGATGTAGATGTCGATATCGCCTTTTGAGTCGAAGAGCGGGTCCATCGGCGGGATGCGCAAGGTTTCGGCATCGGTGTAGAAGTCGCTGGCGCTGATGGGGCCTTCGTACTTCTCAATCGTTGCTGCCGGGAGGATCACATCGGCGAAGTAATCCGCTGTGCGCGAGATCCAAGGGTCAATTGCCGCCACGAAGCCGATCTTCTTGTAGGCTTCAAAGTTTTCGTTTCTGTCGGGGAAGGATCCCAGCGGGTTGACGTGGTGCAAGATGACCACATCGGGCACTACCTCATCGTCAAGCCCATACTCACTGAGGTTGTTGATGACGTGCGCCACAACGGAGGAGTTGTTGCTGTTGATGGGGAAGAACTTGCTATCCTTCAGGTACAGGTTGGTCTCATCCTGGACTTTCAGATGCTCGAATTTGGCCCAGTTCTTGTATTCTTTCCAGGTGAAATCGGAGAACTGCCCGCCGACCGCGCCGATTGAGCCGATGAGCATCATCACCATCACCATTGCACGCACAGCCTGGAAGCCGAGTTCCTGCTGCGCCATGTGATACGCCATGATTCCCACCGGGCGGTAGGGCATGGTGTGGCCGTCGAGGGTAATGGTGCTGCCAATCATGGCGTTCTCGCCGATCTCGCGCGCCATGCGCTCAATTTGCGCCGCCTCAATACCGCAAACCTCCGCCGCCATTTCCGGAGTGTACTCGGCGACGTGCGCTTTGAAGAGTTCGAAGGCGGTCTTCACGCGCTGCCCGCCCACTGTGTACTCGCCTTCCAGGGCAGGTTGGATGCCCTCGGCGGTATATGGCACAGCCGCACCGGAGACGGTATCCCACACCAGGGGGGCGCCGGCTTCCTCTTCACCTTCTGGCTCGGCTCGCAGGAACAGGCCATCCGGCCCAACCAGGAAGGGGGCGTTGGTGTACTTCGTGAGGTACTCGCGGTCAATCGTGTCGTTAGCGATCAGCTGGTTGCACAGCGCCAGCGCCAGCGCCAGATCGGTGCCTGGTTTAATCGGCACCCATTCGTCGGCGAAGTGCGCTGCGCTGCGTTGGCGGGGGTCAATGGCCACCATTTTCATGCCGCGCTCTTTGGCCTCCACCAGTTTTTGCGGCCAGGTCAGCCAGCAGAACTTGTTGCCGCCGGCGTTGGTGACATTCCAGCCCCAGCACAGCAAGTAACGGGTGTACTTGAAATCGGGGTGCAGAACGGCGTGCAGGCCAAGCGTGTACTCCAGGGCGCGGTATCCGGCATCGGAGCAGAACGCGCCGTGGTGCAGTTTGAAAGCGCCCGAGGCGGCAACAAAGGCTTTGTCGTAAAACTTCTTCGCCTTGCTGCGCCCTTTCTGCCAGACGAACTTGCTCCCGCCTTTTTCGCGCGCTGCGTTCATTTTCTTGGCCACCAGCGACAGGGCTTCGTCCCAGCTGGCTTTGCGCCACTCGCCGGGCACGCCCTTCGCATTGGTGCGAATCAAAGGGGTCTTCACCCGGTTGGGGTCGTAGAAAGACATAATCTGCCCCACGCCTTTGGGGCACAGCGTGCCGTTATTGCGCGGGTTTGCCGGGTGGCCCTCCAGTTTGACCACTCGCCCATTGACCACACGGGCCAGCATACCGCAATCTTGCTTGCCGATCCAACAGGTGGTGGGAATGTATTTCTCCTCCACTTGCAACGATTCTGCCCCGGCGGCGGTCAGGGTTTCTAGGCGGAGAAGCCGGCTGGCTGCAACCAACGCTCCACCTGTTACCCCAGATACTTTGAGAAAATCTCTTCGTGAAAGACTCATAAATCACCATCCTTTCCGGACAGGGGATGAAGAAACCAGTTCCAAGGTGTTAACTTTTGCGAGTCGTTTGGGCATAGACATTTCTCATTTTTTCCATTATCCTGGTTTAGCCGACAACGATAATTGTCCGCCTTGAGTTTACCCTTGTGTGATTTTTTTCTCTATCAGGAAAAACTCAATTTTGCTCCGCAAATTGTGCGGATTTTCCCTACATCTTGTAGGGAAAATCTGGATTTTGGCCGTTTGTCCAAAGGGGGGAATGTTTTCTGGCGAGCAGGAGATGTTTTGTGAGGCCGTCAAAGACGCCAGACGATTGGTGACGGTTTCGTGTATTCAGTGGGGCCGATTGACTGGCAAAACCCGTTTGGGTTTTTGATGTTCAGAGGCGAATTGCAAAGGGATGCACTTGACCAAAGTGGCAGAAAATGCTTGCATTATCAACAATCATGTTGATAACGGACGATTTCGCCACGGAATCCTGATATACTTTGCTATAAGTGCTTTGTTTGCAGTTGAATAGCAGGGGGGCAGTTTATGATTTGGATGAAGGAGTTGAGCATGAAAGCGCTTAAGCAAATGACCTGGCTTTTCCTTACGGTTTTGTTTTTCGGCGCCTGTACTCCAGATTTCAACTTGCAAGCGGATGCTCAGGTGAGCTTGAGCAACTTGCAACCGCTGCCCACCTCGCAGGCGACGGACGTTGTGCCGCTCCGCATTGCTGTGGCGGCTGTTATTTCGCCCAAGGGCACAATGGAAAATTATGCGCCACTTTTTGCCTACATCGAAGAACAGACCGGTCGTCCGGTGGAAGTGGTCCAACGTCGCACTTACAGCGAAATCAATGAGTTAATCCATCGTGGCGAGGTTGACCTGGCCTTTGTTTGTACCAGCTCCTACCTGGTTGGCAAACGTGATTTCGGCATGGAATTGCTGGTTGTCCCACAGGTGCAGGGAAAAACCACCTATCAATCCTATTTAATCGTCCCTGCCGATAGTTCGGCTAACTCCCTGGAAGACCTGCGCGGCAAAGTGTTTGCTTTCACCGACCCAATTTCGTTTACAGGGAAAATCGTCCCAACCTACTGGTTGTATGAAATCGGTGAAACACCAGACACTTTCTTTCAGCGCACCTTCTACACTTATAGCCACGATGACGCGATCTATGCCGTTGCCGAGCGCTTCGCCGATGGGGCCTCGGTCGACTCTCTGATCTTTGAATTTGCTGTCCAACGTGACCCCGACCTGTTGGATCAGATCCGCGTCATTCGCAAATCCGATCCTTTCGGTATCCCGCCGGTGGTCGTCAGTCCCTCTGTGCGTCCGCAAACGCGTTCCATTCTGGCTGAAATTTTGCTGAACATGCAAAACGACCCTCAAGGAAAAGCGGCGCTACAGGCGTTGGGATACGACCGCTTCGTCAAGGTGGACGAAAGTATTTATGACAGCGCCTGGCAAGTCCAAGAAGCACTCCATTTTGAACTGCACGAAACCCCATGAAATCATTTGGCTATGAGATTTTCCGTCGGCTTTGGCAATGGGTTGGCAGTGTCAACATCCGTACCAAGATTTTCGGCATCGTGCTGGGCAGCACTTTATTGCTCAGCATGAGCTTTGTGGTGCAGGTGCGCATGATCATGCTGCAATACCTGCAAACCGAAGCCCGTGAGCGCGGCATGTCCATTGCACATGATGTGGCCGCCAGAGCCACTGACCTGATCTTGATCAACGACCTGTATAATCTTGAACAATTGTTGCGCGATACGCGCAGCAATTTCCGCGATGTGCGTTACATCTTTATCGTTTCCAAAAGCGGTGACGTATTGGCACACACCTTCATGGGTGGTTTCCCGTTGGACCTGTTGCAGGTGAACCGTACATCGCGGGAAAATGCCGAATCTTTTGTCGTCTTGCAAACCGAGGAAGGGTTGGTCTGGGATATTGCCATGCCGATTTTCGATGGTCGACTGGGAACCGTACGGGTCGGCATTTCCGACCAGTTCTTGCGCGAGACGCTCGGTTTGCTGCTTTCTCAAATGAGGCTGACCGTGGCGCTGGTGTTGGTCATCAGCCTGCTGGCGGCCACCTTCCTTACCTGGGTGCTCACCCGGCCAATCCTGGAACTGGTAAGCGCCACTCAGCGCATTGGCCGTGGTGACTTTTCTGCACGGGTCAGGCC